>JAUXII010000276.1 GCA_030621075.1 Lentimicrobiaceae bacterium | reverse complement strand
GTTTGCGTGGGCACAAATATATCCATCCGGGATGAGGCGTGCCACCCATACTGCTCCCTTATGCCCATCACCTTTTCCAATCATTTCATAGATCCATGCTTCGTTAGCATCTGAAATGGAAAATGATTCTCCGTTGCTGTAGTAACCATATTCGTCCATCAGTGTAGTTATTACTTTAATAGCCTCTCTCGCTGATTGCGACCGTTGCAGTGCAATATACATCAGGCTGCCATAATCCATGATGGCACCGGGTTGGCTTTGCAGCTCACTTCGGCCGCCATATGTCGTTTCGCCAATCGCAACCTGATATTCGTTTATATTGCCAACAACCGTGTAGGTTTGCCGGGCTTGTTTAATCTGACCAAGGTATTTACCTGTATCCCATTCGTAAACATCCAGCATGGCTCCTTCTTCATAAGTTGCTGCCGGCCAGTAATACAATTCGCCAAACAAAACATGGGAGTCGGCGGCATAGCTTATCATGACAGACCCATCGGTAGATGCACCTTTGGTGATCAGGAAGTTAGTACAGGCATTTGAATTAATTTGAATCCCTGCAACAAGGATTATTAAAAAAAATAGACTTTTTAGAAATAAATTTTTCATACGTAAATTTAATTATATAGTTTAATAAAAAAAAGGCTTACACAACCATCCCAACACCCACTGTAGTATTGGTGGCTTCATCAATAAGGATCAATGCTCCTGTTTTTCTATTTTCCCGGTAAGAGTCAATATAGAGTGGATTGGTAGTTCGCAATGAAACACGGGCAATTTCATTCAGGCCAACAAGGCTGTCATCATAGATACGTTCAAGGGTATTAACATCAACCTTGTATTTTACCTCTTTTACCATACAACGAACATCTTTCGTTGTATGCTTAACAGCATATTTCCCGTTGAGTTGCATCGGTTTTTCGCTCATCCAGCACATCATGACATCAATATCCTGGGTAATTTCAGGCATGTTGTTTTCTTTGACAATCATATCACCCCTGCTAATATCAATATCATCTTCAATAGCGATAGTTACAGACATCGGGGGATATGCTTCTTCAATTTCTCCATTGATCGTATCGATCGATTTAATTTTGGATGTAAAACCTGATGGAAGAACTACTATTGGGTCGCCTTTATGGAAAATTCCACCTGCTACCCTGCCGGCATAACCCCTGTAATTAGGATACTCATCGGATTGAGGCCGGATGACATATTGGACAGGAAACCTCGAATCGATCATATTATTATCGCTGGCTATATGCATGTTTTCCAGGATATAGAGCAACGTTCCTCCCTGGTACCAGGGCATTTTATCTGAAACATCTACAACATTGTCACCTTTTAAAGCGCTGATTGGCACAAAACGTATATCATGACCATCCAGTTTGGCGACAAAATCACAAATAGAACGTTTTATTTCTTCGAAAACATTTTCTTTATAATCAACCAGATCCATTTTATTGACACAAATAATAATATGGGGTATTTGTAGCAGCGATGCAATGTAAAAATGTCGATAGGTTTGTTCAGTTACTCCGTTTCGGGCATCGATCAGGATCAGTGCCGCGTTAGCCGTAGAAGCTCCTGTTACCATGTTTCGTGTATATTGAACATGTCCGGGAGTATCGGCAATAATAAATTTCCTTTTAGGTGTGGCAAAATACCGGTAAGCCACATCAATGGTGATCCCTTGTTCTCTTTCTGCCCTCAACCCGTCGGTAAGCAAGGCCAGATCCATCATTTCATTACCCCGAATAATACTGGCGCGTTTGACAGCTTCAAGTTGATCTTCAAAAATGGATTTACTGTCGTATAACAGCCTGCCAATAAGTGTGCTTTTCCCGTCATCAACACTTCCGGCAGTAGTAAACCGTAACAATTCCATATTGAGATATCCCTTACTGGAAAATTCTTGCTCCATAATTTTAATTTAATACTGACTTTAATAAAAATATTCTTCGCCGCTCAGCGGCAGTGACCTTATATGTACCCTTGCAAACAGGGGCGTTGTTGGCCAGGTGAATGACAGAAGGTAAACTTTAGAAATAACCAATTTTTTTCCTGTCCTCCATGGCTGCTTCCGACCGCCTATCATCGTATCGGCCTCCTCTTTCTGTGATTCTCGTAGCAGCTATTTCTTTAATAATATCTTCAAGTGTATCTGCTGATGACGGCACCACCCCTGTACATGTAATATCGCCAATTGTACGGCAACGAACCTGTTTCTCGACTACCTCTTCCGTGTCTCTAGTTTTCATGAAAGGTGCCCAGGCCAACCAAACACCATCCCTGTGAAACACTTTTCTGACGTGTGTATAATAAAGGCTGGGTATTTCAATATTTTCCATATAAATGTATTGCCATACATCCATTTCTGTCCAGTTACTGATTGGAAAGACCCTGAAATGCTCGCCCATATTTTTTTTACCATTAAAAATATTCCAAAGCTCCGGGCGCTGGTTTTTCGGATCCCATTGGCCAAATTCATCCCTATGCGAAAAGAATCTCTCCTTAGCTCTGGCCTTCTCCTCATCTCTTCTTCCACCCCCAATGGCAGCATCGAATTTATACTCTTCGATGGTATCAAGTAATGTGGTGGTTTGGAGCAAATTCCGGCTTGCATTGTATCCTGTCTCGTCAACAACCCTCCCGTTTTCAATTGATTCCTCCACAGATCCTACCACAAGCTGAGCTCCGATTTTCTCCACAAGATCATCCCTGAACTTGATTGTCTCATCAAAGTTATGCCCTGTATCAATGTGCAGTAAAGGAAAAGGTATTTTGGCTGGCCAGAAAGCTTTCCGGGCTAAGT
>JAUXII010000257.1 GCA_030621075.1 Lentimicrobiaceae bacterium | reverse complement strand
GTTTGATGCCATTTATTGATCTGTACATTGAAATAATTTAGTTGAGAAAGAAAAAGTTGAGATTCGTAATTTGGAATAATCACTTACTTTTGCAGCTATAACGTATTATTTATTACGTTTTTTGTGTTATGCACTTCTTAATTAAGTATTATAATGTCCGAACTGCTTATTAAAAAGTTTATCATAAGAACCGTTGGAATTGTCATATTATTCCTGACCCTTTTAACCGTCTCAGGTCAGGAAAACAGACGCCCTATGGAAGAAAAGCCCCCACTCAAGGATCGCCTTTTTTTTGGAGGATACTTTGGACTTCAGTTTGGTACTATAACCCTCATCGATCTCTCGCCTCTTGTCGGGTTGAATGTATCAAACAACTTTGCTGTGGGCCTTGGGTTAACCTATCAGTATTACAGAGAAAGATATCTGTCCTATAGCTATTCAACCAATATTTTTGGAGGAAGAGGGTTTGCCCGGTATTATTTTATTCAAAACTTTTTTGCCCAGGCTGAATATGAAATACTAAATTTCGAACCCTATATCGAATCCGAACGTGTTAATGTGCATGGCTTCCTCCTCGGTGGAGGTTTCCGCCAGATTGTCAATCAAAATTCTTTTGTAAGCATTGTTGTGCTCTGGAACCTGAATGAGAGCATTTATTCTCCGTATAGTAATCCGGTAATAAGGATGGGATTTGGAGTAGGTTTATAAATTCAGGATTTACTTGATTTCTGAATTTTTGAGTACTTCCAATAGTAGTTCCCAAAATTTCCGTACTGTTTCAATATTGATACGTTCATCAGGGGAGTGAACTCTTCTCAATGTCGGGCCAAATGATATCATATCCATATCCGGATACTTCTCAAGAAAAAGGCCACATTCTAAACCGGCATGGATCGATCGTACAACCGGATCAGTCCGGAAAAGATCCTTGTATGCTTTTTCAGTGATCTTTAATATGTTGGAATCAGGATTTGGGGTCCATCCGGGGTATCCATCCGAATGTGTAACTTTTGCTCTGGCCAGCCGGAAAACATTTTCAACCATATGGGCAATATCCAGTTTGGCTGTACCACTATCGCTTCGCTGACTTGTTGTAATCTCGATTGTATTTTTGCCCCGAAACTTAACTGATGCCAGATTTGTCGAGGTTTCAACCATACCCGGCATTTTCTGACTCATAGTAATAACACCGTGCGGACAGGCATAAAGTGAATTTAATAACCTGTTTTGAGCCTTTTTATTTAATACGATTTTCGGTGCACTTATTTTTTCAATTTGAATAGAAAGGTCAGGCTCTGTCATAGATAATTCTTCTTTCACTGCATTTGAAAATGATTCAACATATGACAGCATCCTTTTTTTGCGTTTTGGTTTAATGGTGATAATTGCCGCGGCTTCACGTGCAATAGCATTTCTCAGGTTACCTCCGTCGAAATGAGCAACATGAATTTTAAAATTATTTGATGCATTCCATAAAAACCGCGTAAGAATTTTTACAGAGTTTCCAAACCCCTTATTTATATCGTCACCCGAATGGCCTCCTTTTAGCCCGGATATTGAAATTTTGTAAGAAATTGTATTATTTGGCGTTTTAACCGGTTTATATTTAAAGGTTGCCACTGTATCAATTCCACCGGCACATCCAATAAATAATTCACCTTCGTCTTCCGAATCCAGGTTAACCAGAACGCGGCCTTCCAAAAATCCGGGTTGTAAAGCAAAAGCCCCTGTTAATCCTGTTTCCTCGTCAACAGTGAATAAACATTCAATTGGACCGTGAATAATATCTGTCGAAGATAAAATGGCTAACTGTGCTGCGATACCGATACCATCATCCGCTCCAAGCGTTGTCCCTTTTGCGGTTACCCAATCCCCATCGATAACAGGCTGGATAGGATCATTATCAAAATCGTGCTTCACATCACTGTTTTTCTCACAAACCATATCCATATGGCTCTGAAGCACAATAATTTTCCTGTTTTCCATCCCCGCCGTAGCATTTTTTTTGATGATGATGTTTCCTACTTCATCTGTTTTTGTTTCCAGGTTGTTTTGTTTCCCAAACGCTATCAGGTATTCCCTGATCTTTTCTTCTTTTTTTGAAGGCCTGGGGATTTGACAAATCTTTTCGAAATAGCTCCATACTATTTCTGGTTTTAAGTTGTTTAATATGCTTTCCATGTTTGATAATAATTTGAGAAAAAGATAAATGGTAAAAGTAGAAAGAAAAAAGGTTTGGATATGCTTTATCCCAGTTCACTGATTCTTTGAAGTGCTTCAGGATCATTTATCACAAAGGATTTTCCATCAATTGTGATGAACTTTTCCTCCTGGAACCTTTTTAAAATTCTGATTACACTCTCAGTTGACATTCCTGCCAGTTCACCGATTTCTTTTCTGGTTAATAAAAGATCGAATTCGTTTTCTTTAAAAATTCGTTGGGCAAGGCAAAGAATTATATCGGCCATACGGCCATAGGATTGTTTATGGGTGAGGCAAAAAAACCGGCCATTTATCTGTATGGAATTTTGGCCAAGAATATTGATCATTTCTGTAGCAAATGCCCCGTTTTCACTGATTAATTTCCTAAAAACTTTAATATCAATCAGTCGGACAACAGAATCCTGATAAGCCTGGGCTGTATAGGGAAATGTATTGTTCCCGTCTGAAAGGGTAGTCAGGCCAACCAGGTTTTCGGCAGGTATGATTTTTAAGATCAAGGTGTCATTTTGATCTTCCAGAAAGACTTTTATCAACCCTTTACAAACAAAAATAATGTTCGTAGCAAATGATCCTTGTTTGGCAATGATCTCCCCTTTCTTGTATTCCACTTCCACCTGGTTCATTTCTACCAGGGTTTTCTGGGCTTCGGTAAGTGTTTCGAAACAATTACAGTGTCTGTTAATCACAGTACAACTTGATCGTAAAATATTTTTTGGCAATTCTTTTCTTGTTAAAAGTG
>JAUXII010000254.1 GCA_030621075.1 Lentimicrobiaceae bacterium | reverse complement strand
CGCTAACTCCTGCAGGTTAGCCCTTAAATGGAAAGATCAGCCATCAAAATATAAAGTAGCAAATATCAAAAAAATCAATTCTAAGGTTGATGATTTTGCACCTTCTTATGCTGATAAATTTTATAATTCCATCATTTTCACTTCAAGCAGAGAAGGAGCCACAGGGAAAGATACTGATGAATGGACAGGCCAAAATTTCAGTGATCTTTTCTATGCGAAAATGGACCGAAAAAAAACCTGGAATAACCCGGTTTTAGTAGATGAAAGTGAAGTGGTAAATACAGTAGCTAATGAGGGTGTTTCCACGCTTAACAGCACCTTTAGCAAGGTATATTTTACACGATGTGGAAATGTGAAGGGAGAAAAAAAAGGATGTCAGATCTATACAAGCACCAGAAGAGGCAAAACTCTCGGTGCTCCCCAATTGCTCATCCTGGGAAGCGATACAAACGCTACCGTTGGCCATCCTACTCTTAGCAAAGATGAAAAAATGATAATTTTTTCTTCAGATAAAGGAGATGGATATGGTGGAAAAGACCTTTACATGGCTACCCGAAAAGACAAAGAATCTGACTTCCGGCTGATTCGTAACCTGGGACCTGTAATAAATACGATGGGCGAAGAAATGTTTCCTTTTCTTAGAGACGACACGGTGTTGTATTTCGCCTCTGATCGTCACCCCGGTATGGGAGGGCTTGATATCTTTAAATCAAGCTATGTTGATGAAAAATGGAGCAAGCCCATAAACCTCAAACCTCCTATCAATTCAAGTAATGATGATTTTGCAATTGTTTTTAAGGCCGGAAAAGAGAGTGGCCTTTTCTCCACGAACCGGAAAGGCGGACGTGGTGGCGACGATATCTGGTCGTTTATTGAACCACCGGTTGAGTTTACCCTTTCAGGTGTTGTAAAAGACGATATGACATTGCAATATATCGAAGGAGCAGATATTAAACTTATCGGTTCTAACGGGTCGTCGATAACTGCTAAATCAGATCCTAAAGGATATTTTAACTTTGGAAAAACTCAGCTAAAGCCTTTTACCTCTTATGAAATTATCGTTTCAAAGGAAGACTATTTCAATATTGCAGGAAGAATTACAACCGTTGATGTTAACGTGAGTATGGATTTTGTTCATGACTTTCTCCTTCAACCCATACCTGATGAAGCTATTGTTTTGCCCGAGATACTTTATGACCTTGACAAATGGGATCTTAAACCCCAATACCAGGACTCACTTCAGGGGTTTATTCAAACCCTGGATCAAAACCCGACCATTATTGTTGAACTTGCTTCCCATACCGATGCCCGTGCCGATGATAACTATAACGATATTCTTTCTCAAAAAAGAGCAGAATCAGTTATTTATTACCTGATTGACAGAGGAATAGATCCTGACAGGTTAGTTGCTAAAGGATATGGTGAGAGAATCCCAAGAATACTTCTTAAAGATATCTCACACGAGAATTTCACATTTAAAAATGGAGCCATCCTGTCGGAAAACTATATCGCCCAATTGCCTAACGACAATGTGAAAGAAGCTGCTCATCAACTTAATCGTAGAACCGACTTCAGGGTAATAAGCCGTGATTTTGTGCCTAAAGCAACTATTGAAGAAATTGCTTCAGAAGCGGAAATCGACATAATAATTAACCCTGAAAAAAATGCAATACCTTTCACCCAGGGTAAAGGAGAAGCTGTCATGTCAACATGTATTATTAATGGATACAATATGGAATTCACTTATGTTAAACGCGTTCGTGGTTTCAATATTTCCATTGATGAAGCCCTCAGGCTTTTAAAAGAGGGAGCAATCAGCAAAAATGATTTTGAGGGCGATATTAATAAAGTATTGGCAGAAGGAACAATCTCCGATAGAGCTGTTTTTTATTTAAATGAAGTCAGGATTGGAGAAAATGTAGTAACTGATGTTTCGGCTACTGTAATACATAATATGGAAGAACCGGTAATGTTTGGTGAAGCCACCTTGAAGATGTTTGGTAAGTTCACCATTGATTATGATAAAAAGGAAATTGTTTTTGAGTAGCGAATAAAGATGTACGACGAATTAAAGTATAACCTCCGGGGCGTTTCCGCTGCCAAAGAAGACGTTCATAAAGCCATTCAACATATCGACAAAGGGCTGTTCCCCAATGCTTTTTGCAAAATCATTCCTGATATTCTCGGCCATGATGAAGATTGGTGTAACATCATGCATGCGGATGGTGCCGGAACCAAATCATCCCTGGCTTATCTTTACTGGAAAGAAACAGGTGACCTGTCCGTGTGGAAAGGCATAGCACAGGATGCCATCGTTATGAACCTTGATGATTTACTTTGTGTTGGCTGCTATGATAATATCTTGTTATCATCCACCATTGGAAGAAATAAAATGCTGATCCCGGGTGAAGTTATTTCAGCCATTATCAATGGAACGGAAGAGTTTCTGGAGAAGATGAGGACGATGGGTATTGGGATCCATTCCACAGGTGGTGAAACAGCCGATGTAGGCGATCTGGTAAGGACAATAATTGTCGACTCAACGGTAACCGCCAGAATGAAAAGGTCAGAGGTCATTAACAATGAACAGATTCAGGCAAGAGATGTAATTGTTGGACTCGCTTCATTCGGGCAGGCTAGTTATGAAGATGAATATAACAGTGGTATGGGCAGCAACGGACTAACATCAGCCAGACATGATCTGTTCCGGAAAATATATGCTTCCTTATACCCGGAGAGTTATAATCCCGCCGTACCTGAAGATCTTGTTTATTCAGGGCAGATGAAATTAACTTCCGACACTCCCATCGAAGGCATGAATGCTGGCAGGCTCGTCCTTTCACCAACAAGGAGCTATGCCCCTGTTATCAAAAAAATCCTTGAAAATTACCGTGACGAGATTCACGGCATGATACATTGCAGTGGCGGTGCACAAACTAAAGTGTTAAACTTTATTGAGAATTTACATATTAAGGGAGGCAACATGTGTAAAATTAACAAGAAAATTG
>JAUXII010000115.1 GCA_030621075.1 Lentimicrobiaceae bacterium | reverse complement strand
AGCCAGGATTTTTTCTATTTCCCTGATCCGGGTTTTTGGATATATTTCGTCTGGTTTAAGTCCTGAAGCATCAGAATAATTGTCGCGGGCACTTTCATATTCATTTTGGTCAAAATGATCGTCAGCTCGCCTGATCAACTCTTCATAAGCCTGTTGTAATGCCTGCCTGCTTGCTAAAATATCGTTAATATCCAATATTCTATCAAGAGGGTATTGTTCGTGAGGCTTAAGATCGCTTGCTGTCATATATTCAGCTTTAGCTCTTTGATATGATTCTCTGGAAAAAAGGTCATCTGCTTTCATGATTGCTTTGGCATAAGCAGCATCAACTTCAGGATCGGACCACAATTTACTTATTTGAGCTAATCTGTCTTTTGGATATTGTGCTGTTGGGTTTATTTTCAACGCATTTTCATATTCGATTTTGGCTTTTTTAAACTCAGAAGCTTTAAACCATCGTTCGGCTGATGTAATTGATACTTCAAAAAGTATATTTTTTGTTTTTTGATCATCAAGTTGATCCTTAATTACACGAATTTTAGTTTTTGGATAATTTTCTTCGGGCTTTAAGCGGCTTGCACTCTCAAAGTAATACAAGGCTTTATCGAATTTTTCTTCAGACAAGTATTGATCACCTTTTTTTATTGCATCCTGATAGTCATTTTCAATAGTCACATTTGTTTGAGCAAAAAGGAATGAAACAAAAAAGGAAAAGATACAACAAAGCAGTAGCTTCAATAGTTGGTTGCTGTAAATATTTGTGGTAATAATACGAGTCATAAATTTCAATCCATAATCAACCCATCTTTGATGAGCAGTTTGCGGTCTGCCATATCAGCAAATTCATCATTATGGGTGACAATAATAAACGTTTGATTAAACCTATCTCTCAAAGAAAAGAATAATTTGTGCAATTCTTTTGCATTTACAGAGTCGAGGTTACCTGAAGGTTCATCAGCCAGAATAACTGAAGGAGCATTTATCAGCGCCCTGGCAACAGCCACTCTTTGTTGTTCGCCACCGGATAAAGCTGATGGTTTATGGTTCATGCGTGGCCGCAAATCGAGAAAATCAAAAATTTCAAGCGCTTGTTTTTCAGCTTCTTTTCTGGTTTTTCTTGAAATAAAAGCAGGGATGCAAGTGTTCTCGAGTGCAGTGAATTCAGGTAAAAGATGGTGAAACTGAAACACAAAACCGATCTGCTCGTTTCTGAATTCCGAGAGTTTTTTCTCCGGCAAGCCGGCGATATTTATCCCATTAATATTCAACGTTCCTTTATCAGGCCGGTCAAGTGTGCCGAGAATTTGTAAAAGAGTCGTTTTTCCGGCCCCGGAGGCCCCAACAATCGAAATAATTTCACCTTTTTGTATTGACAGGTCTATTCCTTTAAGCACTTCGAGGTTGCCGAATGATTTATGAATGTTAATTGCTTGAATCATTATCATGAAAAACTAAAAACGACAAAATTAGTAAAATATACTATGTTATCTTAACAGAAGTCGTAATTTTGGCATCCAAAATTAACAAACAGATTAATTTTTCAAAAATGAATTTACACGAATACCAGGGAAAATCCATATTAAAAAAACATGGTGTCCAGGTACCGGAGGGTATGGTAGCACGTTCACCAGAAGAAGCTGTTGATTGCGCATGGCTTATAAAAGAAAAGACAGGAGTGGAAAAATGGGCGCTGAAGGCACAGATCCATGCCGGAGGCCGCGGCAACGGAGGGGGCGTTAAGATTGCCAATTCATTTGATGAGGTTAAACAATACGCCAAAAAAATGATTGGCATGAACCTCATAACCCCTCAAACCAGCCCGCAGGGTAAAAAAGTGAGAAAAGTGCTTATTGAGCAAAATATTTTTTATGAAGGGGAGTCGGAAATAGAGGAATATTACATGAGTATTCTTCTTAACAGGGAGATAGGAAAAAATATGATTATGTACTCTCCGAAGGGCGGTACGGATATCGAAAAAGTGGCTGAAGAAACCCCTGAATTGATCTTTAAAGAAGAAATTAGTCAGGGAATTGGCATTACACCCTTTCAGGGAAGGAAAATTGCCTTTAATCTTGGATTAAGAGGGAAAGCATTTAAACAGATGGTTGCTTTTGTACAGTCTCTTTACAAAGCTTTTGTTGAATCTGATGCTTCATTATTTGAAATCAATCCTGTTTTTAAAACAGCAGATGATAAAATTTTTGCTGCCGATGCAAAGGTAGTTATTGATGACAATGCACTTTATCGCCACCCTGATATTCAGGAGATGAGAGATTTTGACGAGGAAGACCCGATGGAAGTTGAAGCCAGTAAATACGATTTGAACTATGTTAAACTGGATGGTAATATTGGTTGCATGGTTAATGGAGCAGGTCTGGCAATGGCTACGATGGATATTATAAAACTTTCTGGCGGTGATCCTGCAAATTTCCTTGATGTTGGTGGTACAGCCAGCACAAGAAGGGTTGAGGCAGGGTTTCGTATTATTCTTAAAGATAAGAATGTTGAAGGGATTCTGTTAAATATCTTTGGCGGAATTGTCAGATGCGATGTTGTTGCACAAGGTGTTGTTGATGCTTATAAAAATATAGGGGAGATTAACGTACCTATAATAGTCAGGCTTCAGGGAACAAATGCGGAAGAAGGTAAAAAGATTATTGATGAATCGGGGCTCAAGGTGTATTCTGCTATCAGTCTGGGTGAAGCTGCAGAATTGGTAACTAAGATATTAGAAAAATAAAAAGGGTTCAGCAAACGGTGTCCAGTTCTTCATAAATGGAGTTGGCGCTTTTAAATTCCGGTACAATTTGTTTCATCTTTCTGACTATTTTCTCATTATTTTGTTCCTCAAACAACGCAATTAGCTCATTTATTTTTCCATTATTTGCTATCCTATTATACTCTCTCTCTTTAGCAATCATGATTTGAGGGTGGTGTGTAGGAACTGTGTTTTCCTTATCGTTTAGCAATTCTTCATACAATTTTTCACCGGGGCGAAGGCCTGAATAGGCAATTTGAATATCTTTCCCCAGTGTAAGCCCGGAAAGTTTAATCATTTTTTTTGCCAGGTCGGTAATTTTCACTGATTTACCCATGTCAAAAATAAAGATCTCACCACCTTTACCCATAGCACCTGCTTCCAATACCAATTGGCTTGCTTCCGGAATGGTCATAAAATAACGCGTTACCTCCGGATGTGTGATCGTGATTGGACCTCCACTTGCTATTTGCTTTTTAAAAAGAGGTATTACCGAGCCATTAGAGCCCAGCACATTGCCAAACCGGGTAGTAATAAACCTGGTTGTATCCTGTTGGTTCTGTGATTGTGTATACATCTCGGCAATTCTCTTGGAAGCTCCCATTACGTTGGCCGGGTTAACGGCTTTATCAGTAGAGATCATAATGAATTTACCGACATTATATTTTACGGCCAGATCAGCCAATATTCTGGTGCCTATAACATTTGTATGCAACGCTTCAACAGGGTTGTTCTCCATCATAGGTACATGCTTATAAGCTGCTGCATGGTAAATAATAGTTGGTTTAAAGTCATGGAATATCTTTTCCATTCTTACTTTATTACAGATGTCGGCAATAATAATTTCACAGTTCTTTGATCTGAAAATATCAGCACATTCCAGCTCCAGTTGATGCAAAGGGGATTCTGCCTGATCGAGGAGCATTAGCTTATTTGGCTTATACTTAGCAACCTGACGGGCTATTTCACTCCCAATAGAACCTGAAGCCCCTGTAACCAGGATGTTTTTTCCTGAGAGTTCTTCACTGACCGCCTTGTCGTCCAACTTAATGATCTCGCGTCCAAGCAGGTCATCAATATTAATTTCTCTGATCTGGCTGAAGCTCAGTTCACCGTTAATCCACTTTATAACAGGCGGAACATTCAGTACCCTCGTTTCGTATTCAAGGCAGGTTTCAATGATCTCTTTTTTCCTGTCGGGAGAAAGATTTTGGACAGAAAGAATAAGGTGGTCAATTTGATGTCTCCTTAAAAGCCTTTCCATTTTTTCCGGCCCGAAAATATCAACCCCTTCAAGTTTTTTACCAGCCTTCTTTTTATCATCATCAATAAAACCAATAACCTTTAATTTTGAACCGGCATCCCTGTCCAGTGCCCTTTTTGTGATCACTCCGGCTTCTCCTGCACCAAATATGATCACTTTCGATTTTTCTTTAGAAGGGTTGATGATTTCGAGATAGGTGATCTTGACCAGCAAACGAAAGGTGGTCATGATGAAAATGCTGGTAATAAATTCAATAATAATAATTGAAAAGGGGATGAAATATTTTTGGTTTATGAAATAATAAGTAAAAATGTTTGTTAAAACAAAAAACAAACTACCGCCAAGGATCACGAGAAATATACGAACAGCATCTTCGGTGCTTGTGTATCTGATAATGCCGGCATACGTCCGCAACAAAACAAAACTCAAGCCTCTGATCAGCAATACAAAAAGTAAAATTGATGGCAGTGGGCCCAATTCATTTGGTGGAATATTAAAATTAAATCTTACGAGGTAAGCGAGGAGGAGTGAACTGAGCACGATCAGTATATCGATCAGGAATATCAGCCAGCGAGGGGTGTGTTTAATAATGGTTAACATGGAGCATTTTTCTTTATTTGCAAAGATACTATTTAAACGCGAATTCTGTTTCTCCTCTATTTCCCCGGACTGAAGAGGCTGTGTGAAAACGATTTCCCCTGCGTAGTTTACTCGGGTAGGTATCTGAGAAAGAATTCAAATATTCAATTCTCAGAGGGTTGACTTTTAATTTCCACACAGCCTCTGAAGTCCGGGGCTAATCAATGATTTACACGTTAGAGATACGAATATTTAAATACGATTTAAAAAGAAGTGCAGAAAACAGGAGTTACTATTAGAATTATTCACATCTCAAGAACTATATTCATAAATTGTTAATAAATATCCATATTGTTTGTATTACCTAAAAAAATGATTAATAGATATATGTTCAATACTAAAATTAGAATAATTCAATCTATTTATTTTTCATTTTATTAATCAAAATTA
>JAUXII010000074.1 GCA_030621075.1 Lentimicrobiaceae bacterium | reverse complement strand
AGGTGAAACACTTGACAGCACCCAAAAATCTATCCCTTTTTACATCAATTCACCTCAACCCCGGCCCCTTCTCCTAAAGGAGAATGGAGGAGTGTTGTGCCCCAAAATTTACATTGAAGCTAAAATTTTGAATAAATATCCCAGGGGAATATTCTACTTACCTGAAACTCTTTCTTTGGCAAATCACCTTCCAAGCTTATGCAAAACCTGTGTTTACTATCATACTTTTTAGTAAAATATTTAATAGCTGTATAATTAAAACGGCTTGCATTTAATTTTACTTCAAGGGGGATAATTTTATTTTTTAAGAAGAGAATAAAGTCAATCTCCTTTTTATCCATTGTCCGCCAGTGATTAATATTATGATGGCCATAGTTTTTTGTCAAGTCAGAAAAAATCGCTGTTTCAAAAGATGTACCTTCAATGTTGTTGGGTAAGTATTTTTTCGAAAGCATATTCATCAACCCGGTATCGTAAAAAAAGATTTTCGGGGTTTTAAACAGTTCAGATCTGATGTTTCCTGAAAAAGGGTGGACAAGTTTTATGATATATGTCTGTTGTAGAATAAACAAATAGTCTTCAACTGTCTGCCGTGCAATTTTAGCTGTATTGGCAAGCTCCACCACATTTAATAACTGCCCTGTTTGGTTAGCAAGTATGTGAAGCAATTTGTTAAACTTTTCGATATGTCGTATGTTAGCTATATCTCTTATGTCGCCTTTAATATAGGTGTCAATGATCTGTTGCAGATATTTTTCTTTTATTTCGACTTCTTCAGTTAAAACAATTTTAGGATAGCCACCGAACAACACATACTCTTTATATAGTGTTTGTAGTTCACCAATAAGAACCCTGTCATTTATTGTATTTTTAAGATTGAATGATTGTTCCTTAAACCATAGAAACTCTTCAAAATCCAGAGGGAATAATTCAAAGTTTACGGTTCTGCCCACAAGGGTATCTTTAAATTTACTTTTTATTTCAAAACTGGATGAACCGGATACAATCATTTTTATTTCAGCATGGTGATCATGAGCCAGTTTTAAAAAGGATGAAGGGTTTGACAGATACTGTATTTCATCTACAAACAGATAAATTCTATCGTGTTGTTTATATAAACCTTTTTGTTTTAAATAATTTATTACCGAATCAATCCCTTCCTCAAACAAACTTTTAAACCGGCTATCTTCCAGGTCAAAGTAAAAACAATTTTTTTCTGACAGCTCATTTTGAATGATCTTTAACAAAGAGGTTTTTCCAGTTTGCCTGGCCCCATGAATAACGATAATATCAGCAGTGTGTAAGAAGGGCTTAATTCCCTTCATTAATTTTCTATCAAACAACATCAGTAATATTATTATAAGTTTACTTTACATTATATTTAATAATATGCAAAGTTAATAAATAGTTTTAAACGTACAAATAGGTAATGCTAATGATTTCCGGTCAAGGTAGGTTTTTAGTTCCGGAAAGTGTTTTTTATGTATGCCTGTCAGGTGAAACACTTGACAGCACCCAAAAATCTATCCCTTTTTACATCAATTCACCTCAACCCCGGCCCCTTCTCCTAAAGGAGAATGGAGGAGTGTTGTGTTGAATAGGGACTGGTCGGCACTCAGCATTTTCTTGCCTGTCAGGTATAACACTTGTTAATAAATGAGCGCCGTCATCCGGGACTTGCCCCTGGATTTCCCTGAACTTTGCACAGACTACCGACTGCCAACTGCCGACTGCCAACTGCTAACTACCCACCTACAGCAAAAACCATCTCAAAATGCTCAATATCAGCTTCAATAAACATAGGCCCGACACATTTGAATCCATACCTCTCATAAAATGATATAGCCCGTAACTGGGCGTGGAGGAAAATGGGTTTTTTGTAAGGAATTACATCTTTCATCACCTCATTCAACAGGTGGGTGCCGTTTTTTTTATCGCGAAATTCTTTAAGAATGGCAAATCGCTCGAGTTTTATTCCTTTGTTGGTCTCTCTCCAGCGGGCTGTGCCAATAGCTTGCCCATCCATTAAAACCAGGTAATGTTGTGAGGGGCCTTCAAATTCATCGTACTCCAAATCCGGATCAACATGTTGTTCAATAACAAAAACCTGATTCCTGATTGCAAAAGCTTGTTTAGCGTATAATTTTTCGTCAGAACGGAAGCGTTTAATTGCCAACATAAAAATGAAAGATGAACTTTATAAAGGATATTCGGAGCACGCTGTTTTAAGCACCATTTCGTTGAGAAAATTTAAACAACGCTTTTTTTATTTTAAGAGAAAGGTTCGCTTCATGAACGCTTTTTGCCATAACGATCATATTTTTTATGGCTATATCATTAGAGATGCCATGGCCAAGGATTACAGTACCATTGATACCAAGTATAGGGGTTCCGCCATAATTTTCATAATTATATCTCTCGAAGTAATCGTCGGTTAGTCCTCTTTTATGCATCACAAAATACATCTCTTCGAGGAGTTTCAGGATCACATTACCGGAGTATCCATCACAGACAATAACATCTGTTTTGTTTTTGAAAAAATCGCGGCCTTCAACATTTCCGATGAAATTAAAGTCTTTCGAATTTTTCATCAGTTGAAAAGTAGCTTGTGCTACCATGTTGCCTTTTTTTTCTTCTTCGCCGATGTTGAGGAGCCCTACCTTGGGATTCTTGATATTATGCACATATTTTGCATAAACGGAACCGAGGATACCAAACTGATATAGCACATCGGGTTTTGCATCCGGGATGGTTCCAACATCGAGGAAAATGACCACACCACCATCAATTTTCGGCACAATAGCAGTAGTACAAGGCCGTATAATTCCCTGGATAGTATTAACCGTATAGATGGAACCGGCGAGCATAGCACCACTTGATCCTGCGCTGGCATACGCATGAATAATTTTTCTTTTAAGAAGGTCATAGCCAACAGAAATACTCGATTTGGGCTTTTGAAGGAAGGCCCTGGCCGGAGACTCTCCCATGCCAATTACATCAGGAGCGTGAAACACACAAAAGTCGGCCGGATCGCTTTTTTCTTCTTCCAGTAACTCAAGAATAACCTTTTTATCACCAATTAAGGCAATTTTATCCGTTGTCGGAAGTTCCTTTTTGGCAAGAACTGCCCCTTTTATTGTTACAAACGGGGCATTATCTCCCCCCATTACATCAAGGCCAACAATCATTGGTTAGTTAGGTTAATTATATACTTGGTCAGGAGTTATAAAAGGACTAAACGGCTGTTTCCTTCTCAACAACCTGTTTCCCCTTGTAATAACCACATTCCGGACAAACCCTGTGATAAACCACAGACGCACCACAGTTTGAACAAATAGTTGTTGTTACAGGGGTTGCTTTATAATGAGTCCTTCTTTTGTCTCTTCTGGTTTTTGATATTTTTCTCTTCGGATGTGCCATTATGATTAACGATTTATGATTTGCGATTCAAAATTATTTTTTTCCAAGTTGATCTTTTATTGTTTTTAATGCATCCCATCGTGGATCAGTGTGATGTTGTGTTGAGAGCTTTTCAATTGCATCTATTGCCACCGGATTACATCTGTTTATGCCTGCAGCATCTTCAGGATGTACACATTTATACGGAAGCAAAAGATTGATATATTCGTAAATAAACTGACTTATATTAATAGTATGATTTCCCGAAGGAATAATAATGATGTCATCTGACTCCTCACGATACTCATCACCAAATTTCACAAACAATTGTTCTGTCCCGGTAATGGGTTGGTCATAGAACTCCATGCATCTGTCGCACATAACATGAACGTAGCCAGAAAGGTTAAAATTCAATACAAGCATCCGCTCTTGTTTTTCCAGGCGGACACCTACTATAATTTCACCTTGTTTTATTTCAGAATAATCAAAGCTTTCAAAGAACTTATCACCTATCTCGAATTCAAACGAGTGTTCTCCCAAACCCAAGCCCGAAAACGTAATTTCATAATTGTCAAGATAGTTCATGACTTGAATTAAAAAATGGGGTGCAAAGGTATGTATTAATCTTTTTATTAACAAATCCCGCCGATTTTTAACAACAAAAGAAAATGATTTTGTTTTAATTCGTAATTATTAGTATTTTTGATAAAAATACAAGGTATGGGTTCATTCAGCAATTTTTTCAAACAATTATTTAGCGGCAATAAGGATAAAGGGGTTGTTAAATTTAAAGTAACAGGTTCGGCCGACCAATATAATATCACCTACAAAAAATGTGAGGATTCTCAGGCAACACAAATCCCTTCCGTGAAAAATAAGTGGAAATATTCGTTTCGTGCCAGAAACGGTGATTATGTGTATGTTTCTGCGCAATCTAACCAAAAGGGCAAAACTGTCAATGTTGAGATCTCTTACAAAGGGAAAACGTTTAAACAAAAATCAGGTGAAGGGGATTTTGCCCTTGCAACATCGTCAGGGATCCTTCAATAGATTATATCATGCGTAAAACCTTTCTGTTCGTTTTTATTATCCTGGCAGGATTCGCCAGTGCACAGTTTCATGAATTCTTTGAAAACAAAACCCTGCGGATTGATTATTATCATGCTGGTGATTTTCAAACAGATGCCTATTTCCTTGATGAAGTAAGAATAGAACCCTTTTGGGGCGGCTCTTATCTGAATCTGATTGAGACATTTGAGTATGGTCATTACTTTTTTAAAGTTTTCGATCAGGAATCAGGAAAGCTGATCTATTCCAGAGGTTATAGCACACTTTTTGGTGAATGGCAGACAACCGGTGAGGCGAAACAAACAACCAAAAGTTTTTCCGAAACCGTTGTGCTCCCTTATCCCCATAAGAGTGCCAGAATAGTATTTTATTCGCGGGACGATAAAGGCCGGTTTATTGAAAGGTTTGTCTATTTATTCAAGCCCGATAATTATTTTATCAGCCCGGAAAGGCATCATGAATATCCGGCCTTTGATGTTCATATTTCAGGCGATCCTTCAAAAAACGTTGATATCGTCATTCTTCCCGATGGTTACACGAACGATGAGATGGGTCTGTTTATTAAAGACTGTCAACAATTTGCAGAACACCTGTTTCAGTTTTCCCCTTTTAAAGAAAATAGTGACAATTTCAATATCAGGGGCATACTGGCCCCTTCAGAAGACCAGGGGAATGATATCCCGGCAGATTCTGTGTGGAAAAGGTCAATAGTTAGTACCAGCTTTTATACTTTCGACAGCGAGCGTTATTGTATGACCCGGGACAATAAAACCGTCAGGGATCTTGCTGCCAACGTACCATACGATCAGATCTACATCCTGGTCAACCAGGCCAAATATGGCGGTGGGGGTATCTATAATCATTACTGTGTAAGTGTGAATAGCAATGAAAAGGCTGCCAAGATATTTGTCCATGAGTTTGGCCATGGCTTTGCAGGCCTGGGTGATGAATATTATACCTCTTCAGTAGCATACAGTGATTTTTACCCACTGGATATTGAACCCTGGGAACCCAACCTTACCACGCTGGTTGACTTTGATAAAAAATGGAAATATCTGCTTGCAAAGAAAACCCCGATCCCAACACCTGATACGGAAGAATATTTTCAGACCCTGGGTGTTTTTGAAGGTGGGGGATATGCTGCAAAAGGTGTTTTTCGTCCTGCCCACGACTGCCTCATGAATTCATTTGAAGGAGATGAATTTTGCGGTGCCTGTAAAGAGGCTATTCAGAAGATGATTGATTTTTATTCGGAGTAAATATTAATAGTTTACCGCTTATTACTAATTTTGCACTCCCAAAAGTGGAGGAAAATTACCATGGTCAGAAAATTAGATGAATTAGTTGAGCGGGCAAAAAGCCACTCGAAGA
>JAUXII010000124.1 GCA_030621075.1 Lentimicrobiaceae bacterium | reverse complement strand
AAATTTTTATGATTCTGCCTATGTTATGTCCTATTTCAAGCAGATATTAATACCCATTACTGACACTTCCCGTTTCTTTAAAAAGAATTTTCAATTTCGTTTTAAGAATTATGTGAGCCTGGCTAATAATATTTTGCCCAGCTGGCAGAGCAACATGGATCAATGGCATATCGATTACATATACCTGAATATCAACAGGACACATAAAGATACAACGTACAAAGAGCTTACTTTTGTTGAGCCCGCCCCATCCATGTTAAAAAGATATGAGGCAATGCCTTATAATCAGTATGTTAGTGAACCGATACATGAAATGATCGATTCGGTTAATATTCTCATCAGTAATCTGGATACACTTAGCCACAATTCAATTTATAAGTATCTCTTATTAGACCAATCTGAGGTTCCTATTGACTCCTGTTTGAGAGGTAACTGGGACATACCGCCCGTTTATGATTTTGGATTCCTGGATTACGTGTATTTCTCACGCCCTCCTGTCTGTTTTGGTTTCTACCCCATTGATTTTAATGCTGATAGCGCGGTTTTTATTGTAAAACATATTCTGACCAGTGCGCCAGGAAGCTTTGAAAACCTGGGCGACACAATGTATTATAAGCAAAAATTCTACAACTATTATGCTTATGACGATGGTGTTCCTGAAGCAGGTTATGGACTGAAAGGACATGACCCACAACTCGCTTATCGGTTCAAACTTAATAAACCGGACACGATAAGGGCAATTCAGATGTATTTTAATGAAACCCTCTCGGGTGCTAACCAGCAATACTTTTACCTCTCAGTCTGGAACGACAATAATGGCACTCCCGGAGATGTTATATATTCTCAGGGAGGTGAAAAGCCTCAATTTACAAGTTCACTGGATCAATTATATACCTACTACCTTGATTCGGCTGTCGTAGTGACCGGTACCTTTTATATCGGCTGGATCCAGACATCGGATGATAACCTGAACATCGGTTTTGACAGAAATAACAATGCTCAAGGCAATACTTTTTACAACACTACAGGTACATGGATTCAAAGTATGTACGAAGGCGCCTTGATCATGCGCCCGGTTCTTGGTAAGGCAATCCACGACTACCCAAACAAACCCAATTTGCCTGCAACAGGAAAGCTGAAACTCAGTCCAAATCCTGTAAAATCCTCAGAACTATCCATTGACCTGCCTCTTACGCTAAACAACCCTACGGACAATTACGACTTATCAATGGAAATATACAATATTATGGGACAGACTGTTTACAGCGGAATCTACCAACAAAAATTGAATGTTTCTTTTTTCGATAATGGCCTTTATATTGTAGTTGTTAATAGAAAAGATGCCAGCGGATATTTTTCCGGAAAGTTCATCATTTTACATTAACAACACCGGGCAGCACTTCACTATTTCATGACAGAAAAAATCAATATACAGGATGAACATCAGGAATTATATGAACATTTCAATATAATTGCTGACAAAAGGCAGAGTTCAGTACGTGTCGATAAATATCTCATGAGCCGTATTGAAAATGCCTCACGTAACAAAATACAACAGTCTGCCAAAGCAGGAAATATTCTTGTAAACGATAAACCGGTAAAATCCAATTATAAAATCAAGCCGGGTGATCAGATTTCCATCGTAATGACTTACCCTCCCAGGGAAATTAAAATAGTACCTGAGGATATCCCTTTTGATATTGTGTATGAAGATGATGATGTGGTTGTAATCAATAAAGCTGCCGGCATGGTGGTTCACCCTGCGTTTGGTAACTATACAGGAACTCTAGTCAATGCCTTAACCTGGTATTTCCAGCATCAACTTACATCAGAAGTAGCTGCAACACCATTCCTGTCACATCGTATTGATAAAAATACCTCCGGAACGCTTTTGGTTGCCAAAAACGAGTTAGCTCAGACTAAGCTGGCAAAACAGTTTTATGATCATACAACAGACAGAAAATATATAGCTCTCGTATGGGGTGACCTGAAGGAAGATGAAGGAACTATTACCGGACATATTGGAAGAAACCCGAAAGACCGTAAGACGATGACGGTTTTTCCTGCCGGTGATTATGGTAAGCATGCAATAACGCACTATAAAGTGAAAGAACGTTTTGGTTATACTACGCTTGTTGAATGCAAACTTGAAACGGGCCGTACGCATCAGATACGTGCACATTTCAAATACATAGGCCATCCCCTTTTCAATGATGCTGACTATGGTGGTGACCAGATACTTAAGGGCACGACCTTTTCAAAATACAAACAATTTATTCTGAATTGTTTCAAAATATTACCCCGCCAGGCTTTACATGCCCAGTCGATTGGTTTTATACATCCCACCACAAACAAGCCACTCCATTTTTCCGCTGACCTTCCAGCTGATATGCAGGGAGTTATTGAGAGATGGAGTCGGTATGTGGAGCAACGGAAAATGGAATAGACACTTCGGCTTTTGACGAGGTGATAACGTTTATTTGACAGGAGGCGGTCTGCAGAACTTTGTAATTTTTTATTGTTTATTTATTATTCCTGATTTTACTTTTTAATTTCAAATTTATCATTTGAATTCCTTAGGGCGACTTAGTGCTATCCTTTGCGCATCCTTAGTGGTTAAAAAAAAAAAAAAAAATCCTTGCAAAAAGATTTTATTCGCTTTTATCAACTGTCATTGATTTATTCGGAATGATGAATCAGAAATATTAATCCATTGCTGTCCGGAATAAATGTTCTATTTGAGCACAAATTATTGGTTTTTATATTATTAACACACATTTCGCCCCGATGGGGCTTCGGTTCTGGGTGACTCCAATTTCTAATTGGGTAGGAAGCGGCTCACGCCGCTGTCCCCCCACACCACCCGGCATACGTCTATCGTACCAAGGCGGTTTCTGTTAACTACTACCGTACAATTCTTCGTTGAATGGATTGAAGCCCATATTGGACAAACCATTGTGTACCCATTGCCTTACCAACGGCTTGCTTGAGTGACATTGCCCACCAGCCTTGTGAGTGCATTACTACATTCCAGCTGGCGTTTTTCGGAATACCAAGATTTCTAAGGAATTTATAGGTGGTATACTTTCTACCACATTGTTTCAGCCGGTAGCATCGTAATTTTCTTCGTATCCATCCATCGATGTCACGAAGTTCCGAAAGCCACCTGTTGGCAAGGTAGAAATAGTTTGCCCAGCCTATTATAACTGTATTCAGTTCCTTAATAATCTGTTCAAACTTAACGCCCCTGTTCCTTTTGGTAATTCCACGTACTTTGTCTTTCAAACGCTTTATGGAGGTATCGGATATGCGAATATCTCCGCCGGAAAGTAAAGTGTATCCAAGAAATTTTGTGTCTGAGCAATGCCGCACACCGCTTTTCTTGCGGTTAACTTTGAGTTTAAGCTTCTGCTCGATAAATTTAATCATGGATAACATTACACGTTCTCCTGCCTTTTTGCTTTTGACATAAATATTGCAATCATCTGCATAGCGGCAGAAACTGTGGCCTCTTTTTTCCAACTCCTTATCCAACTCATCCAATACAATATTAGATAATAGTGGTGAAAGTGGACTCCCCTGCGGTGTTCCCGCTGTCCGTTGTTCCATCAGACCGTCTGTCATTATACCTGCTTGAAGATAAGACTTAATCAATCGTAATAACCGTTTGTCTCCTATCCCTTTGCTAAGTCGTTGCATTAATCGGTCGTGGTTTACTTTGTCGAAAAATTTCTCCAAATCAATGTCCACTACCCATTCCTTGCCTGACTTAATGTATTGACAGGCTTCTAATATGGCCTGATGTGCATTACGCCCCTGGCGGAAGCCGTAACTGCTTTCGCTGAAAAGCGGGTCGTAATAGCGGTTAAGGATTTGATGAATGGATTGTTGTAGCATACGATCCTTGACTGTGGGGATACCTAATAACCGTTCGCCACCATCCGGTTTCCGTATAATTGCCTTTCGTACCAAATTAACTTCGTATCGCTCTTCTAAAACCTCGATACGAAGCAATTGTTGGTTCTTTTGAAGCCAATTACCAAGTTCTTCAACTTCCATCTTGTCTACTCCTCCATTTCCTCCATTTTTGAGTACTCGTTGGTAGGCTTTGAGTAGATTACCATAATCAACCACATCCTCCAACAAATTCCCGGTTAAGGTCCGTTGTTTCTTCAATTGCGATAACAATTCAACTCCTGACAAGCTATCTTTGCTGGTTCCGCCTTCAAGATGGTTTGCAGGTTTTCCTGAGTCTTTGAACAGGTCTAACTGTCTAAATCTAACATTTTTCTGTTGCATTTTGTTTTTACGCATCGTCAAAGCGTCCCTTTTGTTAATAGATTTGAGCCTTCCCGCTCTTATGGTTGCGGTACTATGCTCGCTGCTGACTCCTCAATAACTTTCGTTAAAAGTTGCCCTTTAACTTATCCCCCTTTGGGGAAGTTATCGAGACCTCCCGGGGTAAGTTCTTACACTTTCTAATTGCCACACCTGATTTACTCCCTCTGCCTTCCGAATGACTATCGGGCTTCCTGATTCATAGGTCAGTTACCCGGCAGAACAAGCCTCATATCTGGTTTCTGTTCGTTATGACAATTATTTGCCTTCAGCTTCCTTCAGATTCCAACTCACGTTGGACACCCTTGCTTTCGGCTATGAGATTCCGGTCATTACGGCTCTCTCGGGACTTGCACCCTGTAGTGTAAGAACATGCCCGGCACACTAAGCAGATCGCCTCTACGAGGCTGTATCTTCTAGCACCGGAGGTGCGAAATGTTTATAGAACAGTGAATTACAAGCTTCGTTAAAGTGCCATAGGTACGATATGTAAATGTGTTTTATTTTTACCAGACAGCAATGTTTAACT
>JAUXII010000086.1 GCA_030621075.1 Lentimicrobiaceae bacterium | reverse complement strand
CACCGACCAAAAATCTTCGGGAAGGTGTTGGTTATTTGCCAGCTTAAATGTAATGCGGCCAAAAGTCATAGATAAATATAATTTAAACGATTTTTATTTCTCCCATACTTACTCCTTTTTCTGGGATCAGCTTGAAAAAGCCAACTTGTTCCTGGAAAGCATTATCCAAACAAGAGATAAACCAATGGACGACAAAACAGTAGAATGGTTATTTAAAAACCCCATTAGCGATGGAGGGGTATGGAGTGGGTTTGTCAATGTTGTTCAAAAATATGGGGTTGTTCCTGATGAGATTATGCCCGAATCATACAGCAGTGAAAATACAAGGATGATGTGGCGGCTTATCAGGAGAAAACTAAAAGAAGATGGACTAAAGCTGAGAGAGATGTATACTAACGGCTATTCTGTTGATGATTTGAGAAAAGAAAAAATCATCATGTTGGGCGATATATACCACATGCTGGCTATTAACCTGGGAGAGCCACCTGATGAATTTGAGTGGAGGTATGAAGACAAGGATAAAAAGCTTAGTGAATTAAAAGCATATACTCCAAAATCATTTTATGAGGAATTTGTCGGGGTTAATTTGCAGGATTATATCCTGTTTATGGATGACCCAACAAACGAATATTACAAATTATACGAAATTGAACTTGACCGGAACATATACGAAGGCGTTAACTGGCAATTTATTAATCTACCCACAGATGAATTCAAACCATTTGCCGTGGCTTCCATACAAGACAACGAAGCAATGTATTTCTCGTGTGATGTTGGCAAACAACTCAACAAGGAAAAAGGTGTTCTCGACATCAATAACTATGACTACAGCAGTTTGCTTGGTGTTGATTTTGGAATGAATAAAAAACAACGCATCGAGACCTTCGAGAGCGGATCTACCCATGGAATGACACTTGTTGCTGTAGATTTGAGTGCAGATGAGAAAATCAATAAATGGTTGCTCGAAAACAGCTGGGGCAAGAAATCAGGGAAGGGAGGATATCTCGTCATGTCGGATGAATGGTTTGATGAATATATGTTCAGGTTGGTGATCAATAAAAAATATGTTTCTGATGAAATATTAGAAATCCTGAAGATAGAACCTATCCTTCTTCCGCCATGGGATCCTATGTTCGCTGAAGAAAAGTAAACTTTGCAAACCCTAAATATCAAATAAACAATACTATGCTAAACAAACTGGATATTATACTTAAAGAATGGCTAATCAGCCTTGGATTATCAGAAAACCTTGCGGTTATTTTCAGGGATCTTTCTGAAGTAATTGTCGCAATCATCATTGGTTTGATTGCATATTACATTGCACTCAAGATCATATTAAAACTGGTTTCTGTTTTCGCCAAAAAAACGAAAAGCCTTTGGGACGATGTCCTGGTGGAAAAAAAGTTTTTTAAAAGACTTACCTTTCTTGTTCCTGCATACATTTATTACCTGTTATTTCCAATTGCCTTAAATGAATATCCGGGATTATCAAACATTGTAATTAATATACTGGAGATATATATGCTTTTTATTATGATACAGGTGATAAGTTCGTTTCTAAGTACTTTTGAAGCTATATACCAGGGGTATGAATTTGCAAAATCAAAGCCCATTAAAGGATACATTCAAATTGTTAAGATAATTATATATGTAATTATTGGTATTCTGGTCATATCCATTTTAATTGGGAAGTCACCCATCACACTTTTTGCAGGTATGGGGGCTATGTCGGCCGTCATTATGCTGATTTTTAAAGATAGCATTCTCGGGTTTGTCGGAGGCATTCAATTATCAGCCAATGATATGCTTCGTACAGGTGATTGGATCTCAATGCCCAAATACGGAGCAGATGGCACGGTGACAGATATTGCACTGACAACCGTTAAAGTACAAAATTGGGATAAAACTATCTCCACCATACCTACCTATTCATTGATCAGCGATTCGTTTCAAAATTGGCGTGGGATGGAAGAATCGGGTGGCCGTAGAATTAAACGATCAATCAACATCGATATGGAAAGTGTTAAATTCTGTACACACGACATGCTGGAAAGGTTTAAAAAATATCTACCTGTAGCTGAATATGTCGACATGACAGAAAAAGAAGTTCAGGCCTATAACAAAAAATACAATATTGACAATTCTGTTCTTGTTAATGGCAGGCGGCAAACAAACATTGGTGTTTTCAGGGCTTATTTAAGGGGCTATCTGCACAACCATGAAAAGATCAGTGATACGATGACTTTTCTGATAAGGCAATTACAGCCCACCGAAAAGGGGCTACCCATCCAGATTTATGTTTTCAGTAAAGTACAGGCATGGGCCGAGTACGAAGATATCCAGTCAGATATTTTCGATCATATTCTGGCAATCATTCCGGCGTTTGACCTTCGTATTTTCCAGAACCCAACAGGATCCGATTTCAGGGAATTAAAAAATAAATAGGTTAACGGATTCCTATTCTTTCTTATTGAATTTCAATCTCTTACAAAATAATTGAAAAAATAGTTGCATAATTAAATTTCTTGTTATACTTTTGACCGGACGTTCAGTCATAAATATTCAGACTATGCCGAGAACAGAAAAACAATACAAAGAGATTCGTGAAAGCAAAAAAACTCTCATCATGGATACAGCCCTGGAACTGTTTGCAAACCAGGGATACTATACCACGTCAATAGGTAAAATTGCATCAAAGGCTGGCATATCTAAGGGCCTGATGTACAATTATTTTGAGAGTAAAGAAGAGTTAATCAAAGAGATTGTGTACAAAGGAATTGATGAATTATTCCAAAACTTTGATCCAAATAAAGATGGTATTCTGACAAACGAAGAGTTTGAATTTTTTGTTCATGAAAATTTCAGGGTCCTAAAGCAAAACATCCATTACTGGAAATTGTATTTTGCAACTGTGATGCAGCCAGCCGTACATAAACTAATTCAGGAGAAACTATTGGAACTCCTGCCCGGTTTATTAAAAACACTTGTTACCTATTACAAGCAAAAAAACGTTGCAAACCCTGAAGCTGAAGCACTGCTTTTCGGCGCTCTGATGGACGGGGTCAGCTTAAATTATATCATGGACCCTGAAAATTTTCCGCTCGAAGCGATTAAATCTATGATTATTGATAAGTTTGGTCATAATAACGCCGGGTGAAATGATATCCGGATAACAATATACGAATAACGATACACGAATTAATTGATTTACAAACAATACGTTAAAATGAAACAACTACTTGTTAAAATAGCAATCATAATTATTGCCGGTCTCTTCCTGACAATGCAAACAGACGCACAAGAGCTTACAGCCAAAGAGATCGTTCAAAAAGCAAATGATAAAGCAAATGGCCTCTCAAGTAAAGGTGAAATGAAAATGACTATCGTACGGCCTGAATGGAGCCGGGAGGTAACGATGAAATCCTGGTCATTAACAACCGAATATTATTTGATACTGATAACGGGGCCGGCAAGGGATAAGGGACAGGTATTCTTAAAAAGAGATACCGACATGTGGAACTGGATGCCAAATATAGGCAGGATGATAAAAATCCCATCATCTATGATGAGCCAATCATGGATGGGATCTGATTTTACTAATGATGACCTGGTTAGAATGAATTCCATTGTCAATGATTATTCTCATAAGATCATTGGATCAGAAAATATTGAGGGGTATAATTGTTATATTATTGAGCTTATCCCTCATCCTGAAGCCGCAGTAGTATGGGGAAAAGTTATCATGTGGATAGCCGAAGATGAATTCTATCAATTAAAAACTGAGTTCTATGATGAAGATATGATCATGGTAAATCTTATGAAGTCAAGCGACATCACACAAATGGGCGACAGGAAGCTTCCTGCAAAAATGGTAATGATCCCACAGGACAAAGAAGGCGAGGAAACACGAATTGAACTCATAAACATGGAATTCAATGCTCAAATAGAAGAAAGTTTTTTCTCTCAACAAAACATGAAAAAAATTCGCTAAGGTGAGTTGTTGTTACTAACATTAATAAAAATGAAAGAGTACTTAAAAATAGCCTGGCGCAACCTCTGGCGTAATAAACGGAGAACCATCTTAACTATTCTATCTGTCTTCTTTGCCGTCTTCCTGGCATTAATTATGCGGTCGATGCAATTAGGAAGCTATGACATGATGGTTACAAGTGCCGTTAAAAACTCCACAGGTTATATTCAAATCCATGCAAAAGGATACTGGGATGATAAAAGTATCGATAACACTTTTGTAACAACCGATTCCTTGCATCAAGCTGTAGCATCCTCTCAATATGTAACCACTACCATCCCAAGAATAGAGTCGTTTGCATTAGCCTCTTCAGGAACCCAAACAAAAGGTGTCGCATTAATTGGGACCGACATGGTAAAAGAGGATGCCGTTTCGGGGTTATCAAAAAAAATTATCCGTGGCCATTACTTAGATACCAATGAGGAAGGTGTTATGGTAGCAGAAAAACTTGCCGAATACCTTAAGCTTGATTTAAACGACTCGGTTGTTCTTATTAGCCAGGGCTATCACGGAATAACGGCATCCGGATTATATCGCATTGTTGGAATAATTCAATTCGCCACACCCGACATGAACAACAGTATGATTTATATGGGGTTGCCTGCCATTCAATATTTTTATGATGTTCCGGATAGGCTTACTTCCCTTTCCATCATGCTTGATGACAAAGATCACCTGCAACAAACAGTTGAAGAATTAGAAAAGTTGGATGCGGAAAACCTTGAAGTGATGACATGGAAGGAGATGTTGCCAGAACTTGTTCAAGGCATTCAGGGTGATAATATTGGCGGAATTGTGATGCTCGGGATTCTTTACCTCGTTATCGGATTTGGTATTCTGGGAACAATCCTTATGATGACAATGGAACGAAAAAGAGAGTTTGGGATTATGGTTGCTGTTGGTATGCGAAGAACAAAACTGGCTATTATCGTTTTAATAGAAACAGTTACCATCGGAATTCTTGGGATAATTTCAGGAATGGCAGCCAGTTTCCCTATCATATTATACTTAATGCTTAACCCAATCAGGCTAACAGGAGAGGCAGCAGAAGCTATGCTGGAATATAATATTGAGCCGATCATGCCTTTTTTAATAGAACCGGGTTTCTATATTAATCAAAGCCTGACAGTTATTATTATCACACTTTTGGCCGGATTGTACCCGATAATGGTGATCGGAAAATTTAAGGTGATACAGGCTTTGCAGGGAAAATAAGTTAGATGCAAAATAAAAAATAGATTAACAGTTAAAATTATTCAATTATGATCATTTCCGTAGCATGGAGAAATATCTGGAGATCAAAACTCAGGAGCCTGGTTGTAATTATAGCAATATCTTTAGGGCTGTATGGCATTCTTTTTATCCTGGCTTTATCAAATGGAATGGTAGAACAAAAAATTGATGCATCCATTAGCAATGAGATATCACATATCCAGCTCCATCAACCTAAATTCATTCAGGATAACTTGCCTGAACATGCTATTTCCGACTCTCGTACAAAAATTGATGAAATTCAGCAGATTGAAGGTGTGAAAGCTGCTTGCGATCGACTGAAGATGACAGCAATGGCAAGTACTGCAGCAAAAGGCGCTGGTGTAATCCTAAATGGAATTGACCCAGAGCAAGAAAAAAAGGTAACCAGCATCCAC
>JAUXII010000268.1 GCA_030621075.1 Lentimicrobiaceae bacterium | reverse complement strand
AAAAAGATGATCCGGACCAATTGCAGCCCCAGGCATGTGCCGGCAGTTATTATCGAAACCCCCGGAGTTCCATATACCATTAATGGTAAAAAGGTAGAGGTGGCCGTAAAAAAACTTATCCATGGAGAAGAGGTGCTGAACAGGGATGCCCTTGCTAACCCGGGCGTGCTGGAATTTTTTAAAGAGGTGACTATTCCGGATTAAGAAAATGTTCGTAAATTTATCAACTGAAATTAATCAAATCAAATAACACTAAATAATTGCACTATGAATTATCCAAAGAAAGTAACAATTGGAGATATAACAGTTAGAGATGGTTTCCAGCATGAAGAACAATTTATTCCAACCAGGGCAAAGCTCTGGGTTCTTGAACAGCTGATCCTTGCAGGGTTTAAACATATTGAAGTGTCAAATTTCGGTAACCCCAAAGGTATGCCTCAGTTTTCAGATGTTGATGAATTATTTAAATTGATCCGCTCCAGTAAAATAGTCAAAGATATAATTGATAGCGTTTCTTTAACAGCTATTACTATCAGGGAGCGGTCGATGGACCGGGCTATCCAGGCAAAGCTTGATGGTTATGGCCCCGACAGGATCCTGATGATGGTATCAACGAGTGAAACCCATCAAATAAGAAATTCAGGATACAACCTGAAGGATTACTGGAAAATGGCTGAAAAATATACTAAAAAATGCCGGGATGCAGGCATTAAAGTTAATGGAACGGTAAGTACTATCTGGGGTTGCCCGATTGAAGGGCCTACGGAAATGTCAAAAGCAATTGAGTTTACCAAGCGTTGGTTTGATATTGGAGCTGATGATGTTGAACATGCCGATCATGATGGTTCTGCATCTCCTGACAGGGTTTATCAATATTTTTCCATGTTGATGGATGCTATTCCAACACCGGAAAAACATATAGTTCACTTTCACGTATCCAGGGGCTGGGGGCTGGCCAATGTGCTTGCAGCGCTTCAGGCCGGAATGACTAATTATGAAGGTACAATGGGTGGTATTGGTGGCCAGCCGGCAAACTTTGTAAGCGGTGTTCCCGTATCAGGTACCGGGGCATATTATTATGAAGACCCCAATGTTGTTGGCCTGGTTTCAACGGAAGATATGGTTGTAATGATGGATGAAATGGGCATCGACACACAACTTGATGTTGATAAAGTGCTGGAAATAGGTAGGATGATGGAACGGATTATTGGCAGAAGGCTGCGTTCGGAAACAATCAAAAACGGCCGGATCCCGAAAGAGTTGACCGGAAGATAACATTAATACTCCAGCACCTCTGCCTCACCATTCATGATACTCAACCCGCTCATCATCAGCGCCTCAAAATTATTGACGCTGGGGTAGAGATTTATTTCTGCTATTTTACCAACTCTCTTGGTGATATTCTGGATGAACCGTTCACTGTTAAAAATATTTCCTGACAGAAGTAGGGCATCTACTTCGCCTTCAAGTACTGCATACATGGCTCCAATTTCTTTTGCAGCCTGATAAGCTAATGCGTCGGAATAAAAAATGGCTGTTTCATCTCCGGAAAGCATGCGTTTATCAATCTCGTTGATGTCACTCGTTCCTAGGTAAGCGGCATATCCACCTTCTTCTGTAATTAATCTTAAAAGTTCTTTTTCATTATATTTACCACTGAAGCAAAGTTTAACCAAATCGCCAACGGGCAAACTGCCTGTACGGGAAATAGAGAAAGGGCCCTCACCGTCAAATGCATTGTTTACATCTATAACTTTGCCGTTTTTGTGGGCACCAACAGAAATTCCCTCCGAGCCAACATGTAAAATAATCAGGTTTAGCTCCTCATATTTTTTGTGCACTGAACGGGCATATTTTCTGGCAACGTATTTGTGATTTAACGCATGGAAAATAGATTTTTTTTGAAACAATGGATGGCCGGTCACCTTTGCTATCTCGTCCATTTCATCAACAATAACCGGGTCGGTTACATAAGCTTTTTTTCCTAAAGAAGCAGCAATATCAGCAGCAATAAGCCCTCCCAGATTGATGGAATGCTTTCCCATGATGCCAACACGTAAATCTTCTATCATCCTGTCATTTATCTCATAAATTCCTGATTTTAGTGGCCTGATTAGCCCGCTCAATGCCATTACTATTTCTATCAGGTCAACATTAATCTCATTCTCTTTCAGTTGTTTCCAGATAAGATCACGCCGCCACTCCTTCTGGTCAATAACATCTCTAAACCCGGTAAAGTCTTCATCAGTATGTTTGATGTTTTTCAAAAAAACCAGCTCTGAATTTAAATATACCGCTATTTTAGTGCTGTGCGTTTCAGGATAAATGATCAATATTTTCTTTGATATCATGTGAAAGAAGGTTTAATTCGTATTTCGTATTTCGTTATTCGTATATCGTATATCACATATTCCTCCTATACTGCCCCCCCACTTCAAACAGGGCATCGGTAATTTGTCCGATAGAGCAATATTTCGAGGCTATCATTAATGGTTCGAATACATTTTCACTGTTCAGGGCAGCAGTGCTTAAATTTTCGAGCGAGGATTTTGATTCTGTTTGGTATGTTTTATGAAGCTCTTTAAGCATAGATATCTGATACTTCTTTTCTTTTTCTGTAGCCCTGATAATTTCTCCTGGAATAGTGGTTGGAGATCCTTTTGTTGAAAGAAAAGTATTAACGCCCATGATCGGGAGTTTTCCACTGTGTTTCATTTGTTCATAATACATCGACTCTTCCTGAATTTTGCTTCGTTGATACATGGTTTCCATTGCCCCAAGAACGCCACCACGTTCTGTTAGCCTGTCAAATTCCATCAAAACCGCTTCTTCAACCAGGTCAGTCAACTCCTCAATAATAAATGACCCCTGCAATGGGTTT
>JAUXII010000078.1 GCA_030621075.1 Lentimicrobiaceae bacterium | reverse complement strand
TCAAGGGTTGGGTTATTTTGATAATTAGAAATTGTTTCATAAGTTCAACCCACTACGGGGTTGTTTTTGGAATTTCTATTGGTAACCCCGAGCTTCGCATGGGGCTATTCACATTATTGTCCTTCGGACAATCTTATCCGCCGAAGGGGGGTATAACGTGAATAGCTACGGGTGTAACCCGTGGATAATAAAGCAATAACAACAAGAACCCCGATAGGGGTTCAACCCTTGATTCGCAGTAATAATATGATTTCAATGAACAGATTGAACCTACATGTTATTATTTTGTACAGCATTTGTATCTTTGCATTAAATAATGGACAAAAATGATTGAACTGGTACGTATTTATCGAACTAAGTGTTACCGGGTTACGAAAAAAAATCCCCTTATTAATAAAACTATCCTGAAGTGAACGCAAACCTTCCCGGCAGTATCAAGATTGATGAATACGACTATCCCCTTGCTCCGGAAAAGATAAGCCAGTTTCCTTTGAGTGTAAGAGATGAATCGAAACTGCTCATCTATGGAAGTGGCCGTATCAGCCAGGATGTTTTTAAAAATATCCCCCAATACCTGAATGATAATAGCGTAATTTTTTTTAATGATACAAAGGTTATCCGGGCAAGGCTGATTTTTGAAAAAAGTACGGGAGCTAAAATTGAGGTTTTTTGCCTGGAGCCTGTTCACCCGGCAAGAGAGATGGAAACAGCCTTCCAGCAAAAATCAGGTGTTACATGGAAATGCCTTGTTGGAAATTCAAAAAAATGGAAGTCTGGCGTTTTGACAACATTTTTTGAATGTTCAGGAAAGAATTGCATGTTAAGTGCTGAAAGATTGTCAAGTGAAGGCGGTTACTCGTTGATCAAATTATCATGGACGCCTGCCTTGAATTCATTTTCGGAAGTATTGGTCGCATATGGTAGAGTACCATTGCCGCCTTATATTAACCGCGAAGCAGTAGATACTGATAATGTAAGGTACCAAACAGTTTATGCACAACAGGATGGATCTGTAGCTGCCCCAACAGCAGGGCTGCATTTTACCCCGGATGTTTTAGAAAACCTGAAAAAAAGAAATATTAAAGCATTTTTCCTGACACTCCATGTTGGAGCAGGCACTTTTACACCTGTAAGCACCCCTACGGTTGATCAACATAACATGCACATCGAACGCGTTTCAATAACAAGAAATGTGATAGAAGAACTTTCAAAAGATTCATCCCGAATTAAAATTGCCGTTGGCACTACAACTGTTCGTACACTTGAAAGCCTTTACTGGTACGGGGTGAAACTTATGATAGATCCTCACACAACAGGTGAAATAAAAATTGATCAATGGGATCCGTATAAATCAACGTTTGATAAGAATATAAGCGTTAAAGATTCAATGCATGCAGTTTTGTGTTATATGGACAAACATCACCTGGACGAGATTCATGGTAGCACAAGGTTGATGATTGTTCCAGGATATAAGTATAGGATACCCGAAATAATAGTAACCAATTTTCATCAACCTAAAAGTACGCTATTACTTCTTGTGTCTGCATTTATTGGCGAGAATTGGAAAAAAGTCTATAAATATGCTCTTGAAAATAATTTTAGGTTTTTGAGTTATGGCGATAGTTGTTTGTTCTATAGAAATAAATATCAATAATTTATGACAATCATCCTTACAGGATCGTCTGGTGATGGTAAAACTACCTTTATTAAGCAGTTAATCAGTTTTTTGAAAACTGAAGATATCTCAGTTAGTGGAATTTTTGCTTCAGGCACCTGGAAAGATGGAGTGCGTGATAGTTTTAATGTGGTGGATATTGAAACAGGACAACATTTATTGCTTTGTGACCATATAAATACACCCGGCAGCCTGAAGTTTCGTCATTTTTACTTTAAGCCCGGGGGAATTGAATTTGGATTAAATTCGATTAAAAAAGGGTTAAAGTCAGGTAAGGAAGTTATGGTTATTGATGAAATAGGTGGATTTGAGCTAATTGGAGGCGGGTGGTATCCGGTATTGACTGAAGTTATTCGTAAACAGAACCTGATTCGGATACTCGTTGTGAGAAGAACACTGGTAAATGCTGTTATCAAAGAATGGAACATTGATAAGCCGCAAATTATTGATGTTAACGATACTCTTCCCATATCGCTTGGCAAAACGATCAAAAAGTTTTTTTAACAGTCTCTTATATTGATGACAGAAAAGAAAGAAATATCATTGTCATTGGAAATGGTTTGGCTAAAGGCCGCTGTGGTTGGTGGATTATGGGCTTCAGTAGAAATTATTGTTGGAAGCTTTCTGCATAACCTACGAATACCATTCTCAGGTTCAATTCTTGCTTTTTTTGGAGTTGTCCTCCTGATAGCATTTTACAAAAATTGGCCTGATAAAGGGCTCATCTGGAGAGCAGGGCTTATCTGTGCTTTAATGAAATCCATCTCCCCAAGTGCTGTTATTCTTGGCCCTATGATTGGAATAATGCTTGAAGCCATGTTGCTTCAATTATCAATTACACTGTTTGGCGGAAATATGATCGGCTTGATTATTGGTGGATCATTAAGTCTTTTTAGTGTCCTGATCCATCAACTTGTCGGCTTATTAATATTGTATAGCTTTGACATTTTTAAAATATACCTGAATATTTTTTATTTTGCCTCGCAGCAATTGAATATCAGCAATGCCGATCCGTGGGTCGCCGTATCGTTGTTGATCCTGGTTTATCTTATCATCGGTTTTTCTGCAGTTATCCTTGGTAATTACATTGGTAGAAAATCTGTTATGATGAAAGTGTCAAACGAAAATGAATTCAGTCTTGATCTTAAAGGAGAGAATCCGCTGGAAATCAAATCAAACAGAAACTACTCCCTTTTATATCTGTTCATTCATTTGATTAGTATCCCGCTTATTTTGTGGATGCTAAATACATTGGAGGTGTACTATGCGATAATTTTCCTGACAGTTTACGTAGCATTTTGTATTGTTCATTACTATGCCAACCTTAAAAGGCTTGGGAAACCGGTTTTTTGGATGCAACTTTTGTTTATAACCGTGTTGGCAACATTGTTTTGGAATAATTTTGATTTTACTGGGCAAAGTACACATTGGCAGGGATTACTTATTGGCGTGAAAATGAATTTGCGTGCTCTCCTGGTCGTAATTGGATTCACTGCTATTAGTGTGGAACTTCGAAGCCCCAAAATTAAAAATCACCTTTTCAAAAAAGGATTTAAGAAAATATATCTCTCCCTTTCCCTCGCTTTTAATGCTTTGCCTTTGATGATGAATAGCATGGCAAAGCCCCGGACGTTCATTACCAGGCCTTTGAGATCGATCTCAATGACCATCTCTCAGGCTGATGGCTGGTTAATGACTTTCCAAAAGAATTTGGATGGAATGGAGTGAAATTTATTGGCCTTGCCCTGGGGTTTAATACCATTTAATAATCAAAACAATGACTGAGAATAAAATACAAGATCAAATAGATGTAATAAATAAAAAACTTGACATTGTCCTTGAAGAAATTTATGTGCAAAAATCTGTCAGGGAGTCGGCTTCTGATTTATTAGTGACTTGCCGCCTTTGTGGTAAGGCTATTTCTAATCCCTGAACACACAAAGGTTTTAAGTCGGTTCTTTTTTGTAATTTTGAACTTTCTTTGATCAGCAAGTTCAGGATGAATGACAGAAGAAATTTCAAATAAGAAAAAAAGAAATAATACTTTTCAGGAAAAAGAGATGTCTTTCTGGGAGCACCTGGAAGAGCTCCGTTGGCATATCGTGCGTTCATTGCTGGCTGTCCTCATCTTTGCGGTGGTTGCTTTTCTTAACCGTAAAATTATTTTCGATTATATTATACTGGCCCCAAAAGATTCAGAATTTATCACAAATCAATTATTATGTAAACTGGCAGACTTTATCTCTGTCAAGGGCTTGTGCATTGATTCACTGAACCTCAATATAATCAATATAACAATGTCGGGACAGTTCATGACACACATGTACATTTCAATAGCTGCAGGGGTGATATTGGCTACGCCATATATCCTTTGGGAAATATGGCGTTTTGTGACACCTGCCTTAAAAAGTAGTGAGAAGAGATATTCGGGTGGTACTGTTGCCATAATGTCCCTTCTGTTTTTTATTGGTGTTTTGTTTAGTTATTTTTTAATTGTTCCATTAACATTAAATTTTTTGGGAACTTATCAGGTGAGTGAAGCTGTTTTGAACAAAATTGCATTGCGCTCCTATATTAATACCGTGGTTACACTTTCGTTCGGAGTGGGTGCTGTTTTTGAACTGCCCGTTTTTATATACTTTTTAACCGAAATTGGTATTGTTACCCCTTCATTTTTGAAAAAAAATAGAAAATATGCACTGGTTATTGTTTTGATCCTTTCAGCTATTATTACTCCTGCTGATGTTTTTAGCCAGATAATGGTAGCAATACCACTACTCGGATTGTATGAAGTGGGTATACTTGTTTCTAAAAGAGTTTTTGCCAGGCAAAGTAAACTTTCAGGTTAAAATGTGCTCAACAAAAATTATTCTGTAACTTTGTGTGTTTAGTTACGTCAAATAAGAAATTAATGTATGGAAAAATCTCGGTTATATAGAAGCTCCACCGACAAGATGATTGGCGGTGTTGCCGGAGGCTTTGGGGAATACCTGAATGTTGACCCACTTATTGTTCGAATTATTTTTGTTGTGATGGCTGTTGTTGGCGGTGGAGGATTAATTGCTTACCTGCTTCTTTGGATATTTATTCCTGAAAAACCTGATTATTCATTTAATACTGATAAAACAATGGAAAAAGAAAATGAAAATATTGAAAACCAGCCTTCAGCAGCTGAAAAAAAAGATCATTCTAAAGAGCATGGGAAAGGCAGCCTTATAGGAGGGATTATCTTAATTACTCTCGGAGTTTTGTTTCTGATTGAAAAGTTTTTTCCCGGACTTGATTTTGGCGACCTTTGGCCAATCATTCTGATTGTGGCCGGTATTTTAATTTTAAAGAATTCATATAGTAATCCCAAAAATTAATAAAATGAATTACAGAAAAATATTTTGGGGCGTTATCCTGATTCTATTCGGAGCGCTTTTTATCCTGAAGAATTTTGGGGTAATTTACTTCCATTGGTTTGCTGTTTTTAAGTTATGGCCTTTGTTCCTGGTTTTGTGGGGCATTTCGCTAATTCCGGTGAAGAGTTCTGTTAAGCTCATCCTGGCATTATCAACTGTTGCGATTGGGGTGCTGATTTTTACCCAGATGGATCATCATCGGTATTTGGGCCTGAGATCATCAAGTTATCCTTTTTTCCATCATTATTATTGGGACGATGATGATAAGAAGGATGATAGCCGTACTTATGACTTTGACGATGACATTGATTATAAATACGATAAGGATATTTCCCAAACGTTCAGTGAGCCGTTTGAATCTAATATTAAGGAGGCAGAATTGCATCTTGATGCTGTGGCTGGCGATTTTAAATTGGCTGAATGGACAAATGAATTGATTGAATTTGAAAAAACAGGCACCCTGGGTCGTTATAGTATGACTTCAAAAGACATTGATGATAAAAGGATTATTCATCTTAATCTTCAGAAGTCGCATGTTCGATTTAAAGATGGAGGCGATAAAGTTGATATTAAAATAAACAGAATGCCTGTTTGGGATTTGGATCTGGATATTGGCGCCGCTGAATTTGACCTTGACCTGAGCGAATTTAAAATTCATGATATCAAGATTGATGGTGGGGCAGCAGCCATAACT
>JAUXII010000171.1 GCA_030621075.1 Lentimicrobiaceae bacterium | reverse complement strand
GCTTATATTTTGGGTGTTCCATTGCATAAAACAGGAGCAATTCTTGAAATTTTAATAACCGTAAGCTCTTCCCTCAAATTCACTAACTATAACTTTATAAACTTCAACACCATTTATGGCCGGTGCATTATACGAATATTCCTTACCGGCATACTTTTTCATGATAACATTCAGCGCCAAAATTTTTTCCTCAAAATTATCAATGAACGCTACTTTTCCATGCGCAAGGACACTACGGTATTTCATACTCCAGCTACAGGCAATATCTTTATGCTGATACCTTAAATCATGGTCTGTGCTGAAGGCAACACAAACGTGTTGATTGTTTTTCAGGATATCGATTTTTTTCCCTTCTTTGGCTGAATGAAGGATGATGGAGTCATTATCAAAACCAAAATTAAATGGCAGCACATATGGCTTGTTGTTTTGATCAATCATACCCATATAACAAACTTCACATTTTTGAATAATGTCGATGATAGCTTGTTTATGTTCAATCGTACGGCTTTTCATGGTGCAAAGATAAAAAAAGTTAATAGTTTTTTCTCATAACGAGGGTTTGGGTGGCTGAAATTCCCGGTTTTTATAAAGCGCATTGATGTTGAGGGCAAAAAGAAATTCAAACGCAAATGAATCATTTTTGGGTTTGTAAATGGTTCGCAATCCAAGATCAAAAGGCGCCAGAAATCTGAGTATATGCATATCTGCCGTCAGATCAATGCCAATGGAATTAAGATCAATGGTTTCATCGTTTGTTGTGGCAATGGCATGGTCATAAAAAAGTGTTGTTTTTACTCTTTTGATAAAGAGAATGGGCCCAAGGCTGAGGTCAGGATAGAGTAGGGGAAATTTGTAGTTAAGTGAAAAGCTATATACCTGATCAAATGATAGGCCGGTATAACCGCGGGGATAATTTATCAAGTCAGGAAAGTGATACTTTTCCTTTTGTTTTTTCTGATATCCTGTGTAAAGTTTAAATCCATGGTGACGGAATATTCCGGGAAAATAGATTGAAGTTTCTATCGATCCAACAGTTCCGAGTGGTTCTCCACCAAAGGGGGTATTCCTGTAGTTCAGGTCAAATATTATCCCCCATTTTGGATAAAGATCGCGGAAGGACGATTTAATCTGACCGTAGCCGAAAAGCCGGTATTCCATAGTTTGGACAGGCCCGTACGTAAAGTCATCAGGTGTTGATTGGTTATGCCATATATCAATGCGTGTGATTGTCAGGAAAGGCCGGAACCCTAATATCCATTTGTTGATCGTGAAAGAAAGAGGAACACTAACTGTTCCTGTCAGGTTACTCTCTTTCCATGTAAACGTTTCCATCAGACCATCATCATTTATATACGATGATGCCCTGTTGCCATAATCATATGAAATATCAAATACCGGAAAATATTTTCTGTAACTCAACTTTGTATAAAACTTACCGGTTGACTCATTGAGATTGTATTCATACCCAAGAGAAAAGAATGTGTTTGATAGTTTGTTTTGGGAAAAAAGCGATATCCCCGGGTTGAATGTTTGCTTATCAACGTTTATTGAAACAGGTGCCCAGCTGTGGAAGTTAAACAGATGTTGCCATTCCCGGAAAGGTTTAACTTCATAGTCCTTTGCATCGACGGCCTGTTCAGATAAAATGAAAGTTTCCTGATTTGCAAGAGAGTCGGCAAGGTTGAATGAAGAAGGTGGTTGTTTAGAAAAGGCCGGCCATCGCTCAGGGTTGAACGCTGTTTTAACTATTTCATAACCGTTTGCTGTATAATTTGAATAGTAAAGCGTTGTGAGGTCTCCGGATACATTCGCACCGGTTGCTCCAAACGGGGCTGAAGTTACCTGGTGAAGTCGTTTGGTTTTTGTGTTGAGGGCATAAATGTTATCAATTTTTGTATAAGCCCCTGTAAAAAGAATCCAATTTTCATACACACAAGGCTGTTCTATCTCGACAAAACTGAATGGCAACAGTTCTGTTATAATTTCTGTTTGGAGATTGATTGAAACAATACTCTTACCATTTGCATTCATGGCAATTGCCACGATACCGGTATCTTCCGTTGTCCATACTGGTGTAATAAAAAACAGGTTGTCAGGATTTGCTAATTCCCTGATTACAGAGCCATCAGATGCATCAAGGATCACGAGCGAATATTCGTCCAGTATTGTTTGTTTAACTACCACAATCATGTTCCCATCATGAGAAAGGCAAGGCGCCGATAAACGACTCTTTTTAGTTAATTGTTTGACCTTTCCGGTGCTGATGTCAACTATTTTAATCACTGAGTAACTTCTGTTATTCCATCGGGGGTCATATCTTTTTTCTGCCCAGGTTATTTTTTCTTTTGAGTAAGAAATTTTTTCGTTGAAATAGAAGCCGGGTGTATGAATGGTTGTTTCCTCTCCTGTGCTGTCAACTAAAACAAAGCGGTCAATATCATCCATTGAAGACTTCCGGGCAAAAACAGTATCATCGTTTATCCATGAAGCATTAAGATAGCTTGTAAACGTTGTAGCGGAAGGGGTGGGGCTGATCACTTCAAATGGCGACAAAGGTTCTCGTTTGAGTTGTTCAAGCCAGGTGCTGTCAAATTCTTTAAGCATCTGATAGTATAAGTTTGTTTTTGAAAGCCCTGTTGCCCGTTTTATCCCGATAGAGAATGGTGCTAAGAGATACGGCCTTTTGGCTACTGTGTTTATAGTGCTGTCCCATAATTTAGTGCCATATTTAATACGGGATGCTCCAACCAAATGGTAGCCCAGGATATACCAATTGGGAACAAAATTTTTATAAGAGCCAAACACCGCTTTGTCGTATGAATAAGTATTGTAAGTCAGCACCTGGGTTCTTAAAGGCATTGTAAAAGATGGAACCCGTCCTCTGCCTGATTTGCTCAAAGCTGTTTCGGTAACGGTAGCATCACCTTCCAGAAACCAGAAAGGGACAAAAGCGCCAATAATACCGGCTGTAGCTTGTTCGCCAAACAGATAGGTCAGGAATTTTGTTACTCCCTGGTTTATTTTCTCGATTTGAATAAGGTGCCTGGTCTCATGCAGTACCAACTGGTCGAGCCAGGGTTGAGCACAGGTGTTTTGGGGGGTGTAGGTAAAAATCTCCATTCGTCGTGGTGCCCACGGCACGACACCATTCGCTTTCATGGTATGCGTATGTATTATTACAGGTAATTTCCTGGGATTAGAGCTTAATGAGTACATTTCATGCGGAAGTACAAGCTCCAGTTTCTTGGCCAGCTCCTGTACGCGATGGTCATAACCTGCAGGAAAAATAAGCTGGAAATGAGGCGTGTTGATTTGCCTCCATTTAATAGAAGAAGGGTCCTGCCCGAGGTCAAAGTATTGAGCCGGAAGGTAAGTAGATAAAACAACCCCAATAAGTAGAAAAATAATTTTTTTCACTTCAATAATTTTTTTCGTGCCTGTCGTGGCAGTCAGGTGTAACACCTGACTGCACAAACCCCAAAGTTACTCAACATTTTTTGATCTTATGGAGTTCATGCCTGTCAGGTGTTTAGTACTTCATTCAATCGCCCAATCGTCCAATCGACAATCAACTCACCCCCTTCCCCCTCTCCTGAAGGAGATGGGGTTTTGGGCTTGCCCTGGCGTTTGATACTGTTTCTTAAATTGACAATCGTCCAATCGCCCAATCGACAATTGACAATCACCTCACCCCCCTTCCCCCTCTCCTGAAGGAGATGGGGTTTTGGGCTTGCCCTGGCGTTTGATACTGTTTTATTAAATCGACAATCGACAATCGTCCAATTGACAATCGACAATCACCTCACCCCCTTCCCCCTCTCCTGAAGGAGATGGGGTTTTGGGCTTGCCCTGGCGTTTAGCACTGTTTCTTAAATCGACAATCGCCAAATCGTCCAATTGCCCAATTGACAATCGACAATCACCTCACCCCCCTGCCCCCTCTCCTGAAGGAGAT
>JAUXII010000060.1 GCA_030621075.1 Lentimicrobiaceae bacterium | reverse complement strand
ATTCACAGAGTAACGGATTATCTTACCTGATCGATAAAATCAGCCATCACCCGATTTATGCACATATCAGGCTTGAAAAAGGAGAACGATCCGAACTTGCCAACCTGGCTAACGAACTTTTGTAACACCTGACAACTTACCTCTCTTCATAAACAACAGCCATAACTGTTTGGCCTACAACCTTGAGTGTGTATTTATCAATGATACTCATATTATCGTTGATAGTATGCCAGTATTCAAAAAATGAACCGTTAGAAGATGCCGGATCAAGGTGGATAATATCTATGGTTGGAATTTTTCTAATTTTATTTACATAATAATGGTCGTCATTAATTTGGGATCCTTCTTCGTAAAGAAAATAGTCATTGTACCCTAATTTATGAGCTTTTTTCCACACCTTTTTTAAGATGTCCGGTGCGTAATATCTTGAAAATGCCTCCTGAGGAAACCGGGCATTCTCAGCTCCAACCATATCAAGAAGAATACCGTACCTTGCCATATAGCCCGGAACATGAGGGTTTCTCGACCAGTATTGAGATCCAAGCCCCCAGAAATCATTGCTTTCTGAAATCTGGCTGTCCTGGGGCGGACCATAATCTTCTACATCAAAAAGGATAATATCAACCCCAACTGTTGGTTCTGAAAGGCTTAAGTGACGAGCTATCTCAAGTAATACCCCCACGCCACTGGCTCCGTCATTGGCTCCATCAATAGGTGTATTGTGTTTGGAGGGATCAGGGTCATGATCAGCAAAAGGCCTGGAATCCCAGTGTGCAGCAAGAAATACACGGCTCTGTTTTTCAGGTTGGAATGATGCAATAATGTTATTGCAGTTTAATGTCAGGTCATTAAAAGTTCTGACTTTTCCATTTTGGACAATTACATGCGGGGTGTACGATTTGAGTTTTTCTGCCAGGTAAGATGCACAGCGACTATGAGCTCTGCTACCTGGTACGCGTGGGCCAAAATCCACCTGATTTTTTACAAAAAGATATGCCGAATCTTCATTGAAGTCGGGGATTTGTATGCTAACCTTTTTAATTCCGGGATCCTGAACCGTTTTTGAAGGATGTTTCTGGTCTTTACAGCCTGTGCCGATAAAAAAGATGAGGATAAAAATGATATAATAAGTGGATTTCATGTTTGTATGTTTTAAAATTTTCGGTATAACTCTTGAGCAGAAAACCACAAAGGTACTCAATCTTTCTAACCTGAATTGTGCGCAAACTCTTGATGAAAATATCTTTTCAGGTTCTCACAGATACCACAGATTTCCACAGATAATATAGAAGCTTACATATAGGCAATTAGTCTCAGAAAAAATCTGTGTATATCCGTGAAATCTGTGAGAAATAGCGCTTTCCCTTCAGTTTATAAATTAACCAGGCTAAAATGTCAGCTTAAAAGTCGTGCCCTCGTCGAGGTTTGATTTAACAGTGATTTTCCCTTTATGCAGGTGGATAATTTGCCTCGACAAACTTAAACCAATTCCGGAACCCTCTTTTTTTGAGGTAAAAAAGGGCATAAATATTTTGTCAAGAATATCAGGCTTAATTCCACAACCATTGTCTGATAATTCAATGATAATTCTTCCTGTTGATCCGGCTGTAGCTGACACTGAAATCGTTGGGTCTTTTTTTCCTTTAACGGCGTCAATGGCATTCAATATTAAATTGATCATAACCTGATCGATAAGATCAGGATCCGCTGTTAGCATCAGGTTTTCAGGTATGATATTGCAGCTACAGTTTATTTGTAATTGTTCAATTTTTGGGGCTAACAGTAAAATACACCTATCGAACATTTCTTTAACTGAAAAGTGTCGAAAATTTGGCTTTGGTATCCGTGTGAGGTTACGATATACTTCCACAAAATTCAACAATCCCTGGCTGCGTCCCTGAATGGTTGATAAAGCTGTTTCTATGGATTCAACATCTTCCTTCTCAACGATCTGAAGCTTAGTTGCTTCAGTACTTTTGTCGATTAATAAATCATAAACTGTTGACGCAAGGGAAGATATAGGTGTTATGGAGTTCATGATCTCATGTGTAAGCACACGGATAAGCTTCTGCCACGATTCAATTTCTTTCTCTTCCAGTTCCGAGCTGATATTCTGGAGGGAGATCAATATATAATCTTCACCACGCATCTTGAATTCTGTGGCATAAATCGATAATTGTAATAATTCGTTATCGATAAAAACCTTAATCAACTCCTTATCCCCCGCATTCATTTTCAATAATTGCGTTGGAAAATCAGACTTAATTGATTTCAAGTCATCAATGTAGGGAAGAATATTGATTTTGAACAGTTGTTTTGCCGCTTTGTTAATGATGTCGACTTTTCCATCTTTCCGGTAAACAATAATTCCGATATTTACATGTTGGATAACGGTTTGAAGGTAGTTGAAGTGTTCTTCTTTTTCTGCCCTGGTGCTTCTGAATTCATTGATTACAGCATTAAAAGCTTTGTTGAGGGTTTCAAAATTTTTCCCAAGACCCTGGTCTGAAAAGGAAGTAGAGAAATCAGCATGCCGTATGCTTTCCAGAAATTGTGTAAGTTTTGTATTTGTTTTCTCAACAAAACGAATCATGTTAATAACCTGGAAGATAATGAGAGCTCCGAGAATGATGCTGGTAACAAGGTGTTTTTTCTGATCAACAAAATAAACCAATAAAAAAACTGAGACAATCAGCAATAAAACCCGCACAACAACCAGAAACCGAAAGCTCTTATAAACCATATTTCTCTATTCTTCTGTAAAGTGAAGCCCTGGTAAGTCCTAACTCTTTTGCAGCTTTGCTTATATTCCCTCCATGTTTGTCTATTACCTTGCGAATAAGCATTTTTTCAGTATCTTCAAGGTTTGTGCTTGAGGTGGTTAATCCCCCATTTTCGCTATCTTCAATTTGCGACAGAAAAAAGTCTTGAGGTTGGAGGACATTGGAATCACTCATAATAACCGCTCGTTCGACAGAATGTTGTAATTCGCGTATGTTTCCGGGCCATGTATGTTTTTCAAGGCGTTTTAGTGTGACAGGCCCTAAGCGTTTGGGAGGTACTTTATACTTCTTACTATAGATTTGAAGGAAATGATCAACCAACAATGGGATATCTTCTAAGCGCTCACGTAACGGAGGCAGAAGGATTTCGACTGTATTTATTCTATATAACAGGTCCTGACGAAACTTTGAATCACTCACCATCTGATACAATGGCATATTGGTTGCACAAATAAGCCTTATATTAATGGGGATTTCTTTATTGGTTCCTAATCGTACCACATTTCTGTTTTGCAAAACACCCAAAAGTTTGGATTGCAGGCCGAATGACAGATTGCCTATTTCATCAAGAAAAATGGTTCCTTTGTTAGCGGCTTCAAATCGCCCGGCTCTGTCCTCCTTTGCATCAGTAAAGGCACCTTTTTTGAATCCGAAAAGTTCACTTTCAAATAATGTTTCAGTGATAGCACCAAGATCTACACTAACAAAAATTTCATCCTTCCTATTTGAAGCTTTATGAATGGCTCGGGCAATTAATTCTTTACCTGTACCATTTTCTCCAAGGATTAAAACGTTTGCTTCTGTTATGGCAACCTTTTCAACATGGGTTAAAACTTTTTGCATTGATGGTGCTTGCCCGATCAACGTGCCGTATCCCCGGTCCTGAGAAGCAATTAGTGTTTTATGTTTTGCACGCAAATCATTCAGCTCCTGCTTCGATTCACGTATTTTTAAATTAGCTATAATAGTAGCCAGGAGTTTTGTATTATCCCAGGGCTTCAGGATGAAATTCGTCGCCCCCTCCTTAATGCCCTGAACGGCAAGCTCAATATCCCCATATCCGGTAATGAAGATCACCACTGCTAATGGATCTATGTTTAGAATTTTACTGAGCCAGTGAAACCCTTCCTTGCCACTTGTGGCATCACGCGAAAAATTCATATCAAGTAAAATCACATCATAGCTTTCATTCTGTAATACGATTGGTATATTCTCCGGGTTTTTTTCGGTGTGAACAATGTTGAAATGTTGTTTAAGAAAAAGTCTGGCAGCTAATAAAACATCCTGATCGTCGTCTACAATGAGAATTTTGGCATCGATTTTCTCCATGATACTTTTTCAATTGTTAAAGAAACCGTTTTTTATTTATATGACTTGAAACAATAACAAATGTTACATAAAATGTTCATAAATGTACAATAAAATGAACGATAATGAACAGCCCTTATTGCAGGTGCCTAACCTCGCATTATTAGTGTGTTGAAAATCAATCGAATATGATTAATGGCATAAAATTAGTAAAATTCAAGGCACTAACTAGTTACTGTGATTCTACATAATGATGTAAAATATGGATCGACCAATAGAAAAAAAGAAATGGACGGCGAAAAAAATCATATCAATCTTAGCCATTGCCGGCTTTGCATACCTGCTTATACATCTTTTCTTTTTAAGGGACAGGCAAAGCAGGTTATATGTATTTGAAGATCAACTTACAATTGTACCTGTTAAACTGGATAAGTTTCAGGAATTTATTCCTATTGATGGTGTCGTTTTTCCAAAGAATACAATTTACATCGATGCAGTACAGGGTGGAGTGATTGAGATAATCTATGTTGAAGATGGGGCAATACTCAATAAAGGAGATTCGATATTAAAGCTGATGAACGCTAATATGGAAATTCGCTATATGGAACAGGAAACCCGAATTTTAGACGCCATTAATAATTTGCAAAATTCCAAGATAAATCTTGAAAGGAATAAATTTTACAGACAAAAAGAAATTATTGACCTGGAATACCAGATCGACAGAGCCAGAAAAGATTTTAAGCGTAAAGATGACCTTTTCAATGAAAAACTAATCTCTGCTGTTGAATTTGAAGATGCCGAAAGAGAGTTTGAATTCACAGTTAAGCAACTTGAAATATCAATCAAATTAAAAAAGCTTGATTCTACATCCTCAGTTACTCAAGTTAAACAGATTGATATTTCTATTTTACGAATGGAAGAGAATTTATCGCTTTTAGGGGTTAACCTGGAAAATCTATACATTAAAGCACCGGCTTTTGGAAAGCTTTCCTCTTTTAGTGTTGAAATTGGTGAAACCAAATCTTCAGGCGAACATCTGGGCCAGATTGATATGCTGGATGGGTTCAAATTAAGGGCCAATATTGATGAGCGATATATATCAAGAGTTTATAATGGCCAGGAAGCAGAAATTGACTTTGGCGGGAAAATTTATCGACTCTTTATCAATAAAATTTATACCGATGTCACTGCCGGATCTTTTCAGGTTGACCTTTATTTTAAGGATGATTACCCCCCAAATATTAAAAGAGGCCAAACAATTCAATTACGCCTTGAATTTAGCAGGCCTACAGAGGCCATCATCATTAAAAGAGGTGGTTTTTTCCGGGAAACTGGTGGAAATTGGATCTACATTGTTGATCCATCAGGTGAGTTTGCCACCAAAAGGAGTATCAGGTTGGGAAGCCAAAACACCTATTATTACGAAGTAATTGAGGGCCTGAAACCTGGTGAAAAAGTAATAGTATCATCCTATGATTCATTTGGCAATAGAGATAAACTTGTATTTAAATGATTAAGACATATTGATTAATGAAAAGACTTCCATGAGAAAAGAGTGATGTTAAGATATAATACAAAAATAGCATTTAGGAATCTTGTCAACCGAAAACGTTATGCGCTTGTTAACGTTTTAGCCCTGGCCATTGGCCTGGCCAGCTTTATTGTTATTGCACTATACATTATTGATGAATTGAGCTATGACCTCCATCATTCGAAATCTGAAAGAATATTCCGGATTGTTAATGTTTATGATTTTGAAGGGATTGGTGAAGAATCATCAAGCAGTCCTTTTCCTGTGGGCCCAACCCTGTTAATGGAATACCCCCACTTGATTGAAACATCGGTTCGTTTTTTCAATAACTGGTCGTCGCATTATTTTGTCGGGTATGGAGAGAAAAGGTTTAATGAACGGAAACTATTTTTTGTTGATTCAACAGTTTTTGATGTTTTTGATATTCCTTTTATCGCCGGTGATCCGGCCTCTGCTTTGAATAACCCAGGAACTGTTGTGCTCACTGAGTCAGCATCCAGACGTTATTTTGGAGATGAGGACCCGATCGGCAAGAAACTTGAGATTGAAGAATATTTCAATGTAATCGTTACAGGTGTGATAAAAGATCCGGTGCCGCAATCGCATTTTACATATGATTTGCTGGTTTCAATGGAAACGGTTAAGACGTTATTTAATGGATACGAGCCCAAAA
>JAUXII010000277.1 GCA_030621075.1 Lentimicrobiaceae bacterium | reverse complement strand
CGAAAAGGCACATAGGCTGAAAGGTAGTCATAAACGCCAATTTTCTCCTGGTGGATAAATAGTGTTTTGTTGTAATGGGCAAGTTGGTTAAAAGCAACTGCATTCATTTTTGTTGAAATCAGGCCCTCCTTAAATATTTCAGGCCTGGAGGAGGCCAATAGATCCCCATTAATGTTGTAAATATTGATGTCGGAGAAAAACACCAGGGAAAACTTAGTAAGCAAACTTTCAAGATAATCTTCCATATCGGGTGAAAGGCCTGGTGTGTCGGCAAGTTTATGTTCTATTTCAATCAAAACAGAGTGGGCTTTTTCGCTCAGGGCATCCAGATTTTTATCATCATTAATACCAATAATATAATAAAGCGATGAAATGCCGATAACCAGAAACGATACCAACATAATTGAAACGATTGCTACCTGCATTCTTGTACGAAAATTCAATTCTTTTTTGACAAAAACAGTCGAAAAATTAGAAACGGCTAAAAATATCAGAATATAGATGCCGTAAAAAATAAGCAAAAACGAAAAGGGAGCCAGTATCTCAATGAAGCTTTGCTTCTTTAAGCTAATAATCACATTTGTGGTTTCATCTGCTTTATAGTTTAAGTGGTCATAGCCGTTCCTGTCAAAAAACAAAAAATCATCTTCCAGTCCACCATAAACAGATCCTTTGATGCTATAAAAATATTTTCCTACACTTTTTACAAGCTCGCCTTTATCATAGAGGGCATAGGAATAATTCGTGAGATCAATAAAACCGCTGGCTTTTTTGTCGACCAGTAGTTCGGGATATCCCAGCGCCTTTGGAACATACTTTGAATAGAGTTCAATATAAACATTCACGGGGTAATCGGGATCGTCTAAATGCTCTCCGAAAGTAAGCGCGGCAATATAATTAACGTCATCAGAGCCATCATCCAGGTAAAAAAGCCCCGGGCTGGCAGTCGGCTCACCAAGGCGGTTAATAACATCTTCAAAATAATCATAACATGCAATGATATAATTCTCCTGCTGAATATCAAGAACCCTTTGAGAATTACATATTGTAAGTTGGAAATGATAGCTTGACCGGAATGGGTAAAGGTAATTATCAACGATATACTCTATGGTCCTTTCTTCCTGATCATCATATAACAGTGCGTTGCGAAGATTTTTAGTAAGAATTGTATCGGCTAAAAGGTTTTTCTCAACATCATTAAACATATATTCAATAATTTTGTCTCTTTCTGTTGTTAGCCTGACTGCCATGAGTTTTCTTTCTTCCCGCTCTTTTATCCTTTCAAATTTATGAAGAGTATACGTAGAAAACAGGGCAAAAATAATCAGGTTGAAAACGACATAATAGTAAGAAAATCGCTTGATTCTCCTTTTGCGAACATACCACAATGAAAAAAGATATATAAATATAAAAAAAACGTAGAACACTTCAATCCGGCCGGTTTTGAAACAAAAAACAGTGCAGGCCGCCACAAGTGCAGTAATAAATAATATGATATATGCCTTTATTGATGCGCTCAGGTAAAATATAAAATCAACAAGTTTCAAGGAAAAAATATGAAAGGCCAGCAATAAAGTAGCTACTGCTATAATCCCAAGGTAGCTCTCCGTTGTAAGTCCAAAAACATTAATTAATTTCAGGGAAATACTCGAATCGATAATTAGTCCTTTGAAAAGGCTAATCAACAGGCTATATCCAAGCAAAATTATCAAAAATAGAACAAAAGAAATAGCGTGTCGCTTTAAAGCAGAAAAAGCACTTATTCTTGGATTTGTAAGAATAAGGGTTGAAAAAGCATAGGCAATAAAAAGAAACATGAAAGCATTAATGATCAGGTCACCCAATGAGGGTAGCATGGCTGATGATCCATAAAATTCAGGGCTAAACAGGGCCGATTGGTATAATGCATGCGGAATATTGAAATATGCGATCAAAAAACGTACGATCACAATATCAGCGACAAAGGAAAAGAATAACAGCCATCGTTTCTTACTAAACGATTTGAAGTATTTATAGAGCACCAGTGTGAAAGCAAAGAAAAACAGCAGGCTGATGAGGTAGAGGCAAAAAAGCATATTTTCCTGAAAGGGGTGCAATGGTATATCCTCCTGGAAATCAAGAGAAAAGAGGTATTCCCTGTCAATTGAAAAAATTTTATATTGGCTTTCTCCTTCAAAGATTTCTACGCCTGGAGGAACAGAAAATGCCTTCTGAAATTCATTTACCAGGTAATCATTTTCATAGGCATAATCATGTTTTATAAGAATTAAACCAATGTATGTTTTCTTTCCAACAGGCTTTCTTATGATTTCAAACCACCCGTTCTTAAAATGATGAACTCTTTCAGAAAAAAAATGAGGCTCGAGTCTATCCGGGGCTGGAACAACATTCTCAGACCAAAATTTCAGGGTTTCATTATCATAAATAAGAACAATAATTCCTTCTTTTTGATACAATTCCTCATACGCCTTTACATTGCCAAAATTATTACTATCATCACGGGCGATCTCCTCTTGAAGCAAATCTATCAGTAGTTCCTCTTTTTCATGAAGGGCTTTCTCAAGATTTGAGATAATTTGCCCGGGTTGATTATTTTTAACAAACGCCATATTGAGAATAATGGCAAGCATCAAAAAAACAAACGAGAGAGAAATTGTAGCAATAATATTTTTTTTGTTTTGGCCCGACATGTTAAAAAACATTATATATTATTGATAATCAATCAGTTAACAACTGGACTAAAAAAAGCCATTTAAGCCTCGATTTACAATTATCCACCACTGTTACTTGG
>JAUXII010000008.1 GCA_030621075.1 Lentimicrobiaceae bacterium | reverse complement strand
AATGAGCCAATCTTATTGGGTTATGATCACTTTTCTAATCCCCATCTTTTCATTCACCTTCACAATCAGGAAATAAATTCCGGAATGCAAATCATTATGATTCAGGTGATGTGTTTTATTACCTGCCGGCATCATTTTATCAAAGTAAGTTCGCGCCGTTTGTCCCAATTGATCCACCAATTTCAATTGAACCCTTGCTGGTTCAGAGAGAAAATAGGAAACATCCATGAAGTTACTGGAGGGATTCGGACTCACTGACAGGTCCACCACCTGACCATTTTTTTCAATGGCAGAGGTTCCAACCTGTATAAAGCTTTCTTTTGTTTTGGTATTGGTTTCTGTTCCATCAGAAGCTGTTAATGATACTGTATACGAGCTATCCGCAGTATAGGTGTGGGAAGGGTTCTGTTCATTAGAGGTGGAACCGTCACCAAAATCCCACAGCCAACTGGTTGGATTCATGGATGACATATCGGTGAAATTAACTATAAGCGGAGCTTGTCCGGATAAAGGATTTGCCGAGAATTCCGCTTCCAGTATCTCATTCACTGTGAAGTTTTTCTCCACCTCATCTCCTGCTTGCAGATCCACAAAAACAGAAGCAGTATCGTAACTGAATTTGGAAACTGTTACCCAGACCATTCCTGCAGGGACATCCGGCAATTCATAATTTCCTTCTGCATCAGTTAACGCAGGTGTGCTTCCTGTAGCGGTGACAATAGCATTCTCAATTGGAAGTCCTGTCTCATTATCGGTAACATTTCCAGAGATTTTACCCGTGTAGGTAAACCCTTTTGGATTAAGCAGCAACTTGACGAAATCGATGGCATATCCATCTCCGGCTCCGGTGGTGATGTCATCGAACAAAATACTCAGCGAATCACTCTCAAGCAGGTAGAGGTGATTTTCTGGTAATATTATGTTAATAATTTTTCCGACAGGTCCTGTTTGTACCAACGCATTAATGATGCCAGCCACATATGGTGCATCCTGTCCGTTTATTTGCACAAAATAGTTGGCTTTCCAAACCGATGCCTGAAAATCGTCTACAAAGATTTGCAGGGCGGCCGAATTTACCTGCAAACCGTTGAGGCTATAATTCAGAACAATCGGCCGTGGGAGGTTTTCGGGCCGTGATGTATAGCTTGTGTATCCATCTTGTCCATGAGGGGGATTTCCATCATAACTGGTAATTACCATGATCCGGTCGGTTCCCATGACGTTAACCGAATCTGCTGTCCATGGATACCCGTGAGAAGGAGTAGCGTTCCCTGAAAAGGGATCAAACGAAGCAGGCCATCCGAAGCCCATGTTGTCAATATCCCCAGCTCTGACCATCATATCAGCTTCAGGAGTATCGTAAAGAATAACGTGTTGCAGTGACCAGTCCCCGTTGACTGTATCCTGGGAAAATACGAGTACAGGGAAAAGAAAACCCGCACAAATGAGTGTAATGATTAGTTTTTTCATTGTAGTTTAGTTTTAGATGGAATTTTTTGTATTGAATTTAAGCATATAAAGATATAATATTTTTAATGTAAAACCAAGTGTTGAAGAATTCCTTACCATGCTTTTTTCCACCAAAAGGGAATAGCTCCCAAACCGATGATGATCAAAACAATTGGAAAATAAATACTTTGATCTGTTTGTGGAAATAATAACTTCGATATGCCAACTAACAGTGCAAAAATTGTTACGGCAGATAATGTTACAATTTTCATATTTCCCCAAAATTCCCGCAACGATCCCTTTGGGTCTTCTCCAATTTGTTGCGCCGTTTTTTTCCAGTATCCGGAAGGGGAAATACGTTTATAAAAGTTTGCTAATACTTTTTGATCCGTTGGTGGTGTTAAATAGGTAACTACAATTACAATTATAGTGGATGAAGCCGACATGATAAGTAATTTGAGCCACTCTTGGTCCACTGTATAAAGGATGATGGGGGCAATTATAAAGGCGGATCCTATGGCAGCAATTTCGGAATAAATATTTATCCTTTCCCACAACCATCGTAGTATTAACACCGACCCGACACTTGCACCAAACAATAAAGTAAGATACCAGGCAGCTTGAATCGATCCCATGTATCCCATAATTATTAAAGCAAAAAACAAAACAATAAAATTAGACGATCTGGCAACGAGAATCTGTTCCGAGTGCTTAGGTTTTCTTTTCAACCAGGCTTCGTTGATTATTCGTTTGTAAATATCGTTACTCCAATAACTTGCACCCCATGAAAGAAGTGTACTTATAGTCGATGACAAAGCGGCCAGCATTCCTAAAAGCATCAAACCGCGAACTCCGGTAGGTAAAACATCCTTCATCCCAATAACGAAAGTCATTTCACGTTGAGCAGTAAAAGCCGTATCCATGGGAGCAGATGGGTCAAATGGATATAATATTAAAACACCTATAATTATTGGTAACCATAAAAGGCTCCGAATCAAAATTTGCAAAATAGAAAATATCAAACCGGCTTTTCGGGCTTCATTTACTGTTTTACTTGCCATTAAACGTTGCGCAATATATCCTGTACCATCACTATTCATCTGAAATAGCCATTGTAAACTAATAATTACTAAAAACGGGAATACTGCTTCCCCACCAGTAGGCATAAAGGATAATATTCGATTGGTTCTTGCTTCCCCATATAACGAAACCAGTTGATCAAGCATATTACTAAACCCACCTATCTCCCGCACAATAAAAATGGCAAATAAAAGAGTTGCAACCATAGCGATGACAAATTGTACTACGTCGGTTTGAATAATGCTTCTTAATCCGCCTGTTGTTGAATACAAAGTGACAAACGCAATAATAAGAACCATACTAATTATATTATTGGTGGACGCCACCCAAATATCTCCGGTTATTGCACCCGCTGAAAAATTAATTCCGAAATAGGTAACCCATTGTAAAATAGTATTATATAAATTAGGGGATAACCACTGGTCCCAAACTAAAAACACCTCAGAAATTCTTGTGGCAGCAAGTAGAACCATGGCTAAGACACTACTGTTTATGATTACGCCATAAAACAATGCTTTCACTCCGCGTAACCATATCGCGGCTTTTCCACTATATCTTACTTCTACTAATTCTGCATCGGTGAGAATTCCCGACCGCCACCAGGATTTTGATAGTACAAATGCAATAAAAAGAAAGCTTATTCCGTAAATCCATAAGCGCCATAACATAAATATTCCTCCGGTGGCAACCAATCCGGTAACAAGTAGAGGGGTGTCGGCAGCATATTGTGTGGCAGCTATACTTACCCCTGATTTCCAGCCCTTAATGCTTCTACCGGCCAGAAAATACTCTGTAAGATTTTTGGAGGCTTTTGATTTTGCAAAAAACCCAACACTGATACTATAAATTACAAATGCTAAAACTAATATTAAATCTATCATAATGTATTATTTAAACCTTTTGGCGGCCATGACCTGTCACTATTTTTTTACCGTTACTTAATGAGTTATAAAAAATATCTTTTTATCAGGCCCAACCCCTTTAATAGTCAGGCTTTTCCATTGTTTTGGCAAACAGGGATCTTTCTGTTCTACTCCGTTATCGGTGATATGTAAACCACCAAATCCAAATATTACAGCCTGAAGCATTCCGCCTGCACCGGTGGCAAAATAGGGATTATTACTGCTTGCTGATTCGGAAAGAGCTCCGAAAGGTGGCCGCATATTCGGTATATAAGCCTGTTTAAACAATTCAAAGGCTTTCTTTTTATTTCCCAAACGGGAATGTAATACTGAAAGAACAGAATGTCCCATCGCAGGTCCTTCTTTCGATATTTTTTGTTCATAATATGCCAGGTCTTTGATGATTTGTTCTTTATCCTGGATCATCTCAAGAGGAAAAGCCAACAAATTAACATCTGCCTGTTTGATTATTTCGCCATTGTAGGTAGAATTTTCTTTTGTAACGCCATCAGGGAAATAATAGAATTTGAGGTTTTTAGCCATTTCTCCCCAATCGGGATCCGGAGTTATATTCAGTTCTTTTGCTGCTTGTGTTGCATATTCCAGGGCACAAACAGCAGATCCGTTAGTAAAAGCATTATCATCAATATTTTGCGCAAATTCATTGGCCCCAATTACATTATTGATAGAATAACTGCCATCGTCATTCTTTGTAGCCCGGCTGACCCAAAAATCTGCTACTTCTTTAAGAAGCGGATAACCATTTTCTTTTAACCACTGCTGATCATGGGTTATCCTGTAATAATTCCAGAAAGCGATACCGACATCAGAAGTAATATGATGCTGAAAAGTCCCCGTAAGCGCCCAGACCGGACAAGCCTCCTCTCCGGTATCATCTGACTCCCATGGAAACATAGCACCACGGTAACCAAAATAAGATGCTTTTTGCCTGGCCTTTTCGAGGCGATCAGACCGGTAATTCAGTAATGAAAGTGCTATATCCTGATTTAATACAAGTAAAGGAGGGTACATCCACAATTCAGTATCCCAAAATATATGACCGTTATAACCTTGTGACGACAAACCCATAGGGGGGATACTCAGGTTTGTACTAGCATCAGAAAAAGAATACAGATTGTATAAAGCGAGCCTGATATCGCGTTGCGACTGAATATCGCCCTCAATCTCAATATCGCCTTCCCACAAGGATGACCACAGTTCTTTGTGTTTGGCAATTACGACATCTTCATTTCCCAACATAATAAAAATCACCATCCTTGCCGATTCACTTAAAGGATCATCGAAATCGCGGGTTGAGCAAACTGCTCCGGCCCAACCGAAACTATAGCTTTCACCTTTTACAATCTTTTTATCAAAAGTTAGTTCATTATCATATTCCGAGATTATATTATGATGTAATTCAGGGTGTTCATCCTTAAAAATAAAAGAAGCTGTAGATGCCAGTGTATATTTCCCAAAAGGGCTTTCGGCTGTAGTTTGCAGCAATGGCATCCTGGTTTCCAAATCCTGTAAATTTTCAAAGGTGTTTACAGGCTCTTTGTATTCAGCAGGACAAAGGATTTTACCGGCTACATTAATCGTAATATCTTTTAATGGTTTTATACTTACCTGCGTAATGCCGGCATAAGGCATTCCCCTTAAAGCACAGATGGTATAAGCAATTTCAGCTTTTTTCTTAAAATCAAAAGTCGTGGTCAATGAAGCTTCTTTCAGGTTAAGTACCTGTTTCCAATTGGAGATGTTTGTTTCATCCACTTTAACTCCATCAATAGTTATATCAATATTGGCAAAATTGATGCCTTTCAACATTCTGCTAACCCCCCGTGCTGATCCTTTGTCAAAAACATTATTTAAAATAATGGAGCTGACCTTGAAAGGTTTCTTTGAAGGAAGTAGCCCAATACGCCCGTTTGCAAGAGCAATTCCAACATAATTTGTTGTATCGGTAGCAGTTATGTGCCAGGGAGAATTGGCCTCGTCTTGAGCTACTACAAATCGTGATGATAAATTCATCAATAATAGAAATGAAAATCCAAATACCAGAACTTGAAGTTTACAACGTTTCATAGAACTCATTTTTTTACTAGTAGGTTTAATTATTTTTGAAGAGGATATACCACAACAGATAGAAGAAATGATTGCTCAAATGCATGTCAAATCCTTACTTATACCTAAAACACAAAAAAATCAATGGAGCTATCTGGAAAAAAATTTTCTTTCCAAACAGCCCCATGATACTATTTGTATTAAAGCACTAAAATTAATATCCCGTGTTTTGATCCAGATTAGGATTCACGTCCAAAGCTGATTGAGGAATCGGGAAAATTCTTGTATAATCAGGTGTTACAGGCTTTTCAGAATAAGCATCATTGAAATGACCGAAGCGAATCATATCCTGACGGCGTTTTCCTTCCCAAAACAACTCATAACCACGCTCATCATAAATATCGTCGAGAGTTATTGCGGTTCTTGGAGTAGCATTACGTTTTGAACGGATAGCATTAACATCAATAAGAGCTCCTCCTTCGTCTCCACTTCTGAATTTTGCTTCTGCACGCATCAGGTAAACATCAGAAATACGAAATGCATAAAAATCGTTACCTGCATCAAACTGACGGGTAGTTTGTGGATTTGGCGCATATTTAATACAACGAATACCTTGAGCTTCACTGGCATTTGCAAGATTAACTCCAGAAACAAATACCAAAGGGGCACCATCACGTGTTTCCAAAGCGACTCCGTCAACAGAATATTGCTGTCCTTCTAAGAAGCCCTGGTTTAAACCGGTAGTGGGTCTAATACGATCGTCATGTTTTCTAACATCTTCATCGTCTGTATTATCCCAACTCTCCCAGAATGTTTCAGTAATACATCCACCATTCCATAAACTGGTATAATTACCGAATGTTTGATGGTAGTGAAGAGTAAAGTTAATCCATACACCACCACCACCGAGATCGTAGTTATCGTTACGTATAAATGTAAAAATTGCTTCTTCGGTATTGGGATTCTCGTACTGAAACTGTGACCAATAATCAGATGTTATGCTATAATCACCTGAATTGATAACTGCGTCACACTGAGTAATTACATCGTTCCAAGCAGCAGTTCCAATATATACTTCCTTATTCAGATAAACCTTTGCAAATAAAGTTTGAGCAGCAGCTTTTGTTACTCTACCATAAGGCATTTCCGATTTGGTTTTCATTAAAGGAATAATCTCCGTTAATTCAGAAATCAGCCATTGTGTAGCTGCTTCACGATTCAATACTCCCGGAGGAGCTGAATAATCAGTTTCATCCCATTCTCTATACGGGGTTTGCCCATAAAAATCGTTACAGAGATAAACATAATATGTTTTCAGAAACCGTAATTCAATAATATACCCTTCGATTTCAGCAGTAGATGGGAATTGTTTCAGATAGTAGATACCGGTATTTGCTCTACTTATTCCTTGCAAAATAACATTCCAGGCTCCCCCTACATGACCATGATCTGCCGACCATGTGTGCAAATGATCTTGTTGCCAGATTCCATTATCATACCAGTCTGTTCCTCTTGTTGGGAACATAGCTTCGTCTGTAGTGGCTTCTTGTAATCCCCATGTACCCCAAAATTCATTAAGATTTCGTAAACTGGCATATGCCGGATTTACCAAACCCGGGGCATTAGCCGGATCATCAATTAAACTAGTATCCATGGCTTCATCGAAAACTATTTCATCAAGTTTTGTACATGAAGAAATAAATATTGCCATACATAGAAATAGTATTTTATATATAAATTTTAATTTTAATATTTTCATTTTTCTAGAGTTTTAGTGATTTAAAATGAGGCATTTATACCAAATTGAATTGTACGAGCACGTGGATAACCGGTGTAATCAAGTCCTATAGAAGGAACACCGTCATATTCACCATTAGTATTTACTTCAGGATCATATCCCGAATACTCAGTAATCAAGAATAAGTTACTTCCTGTAGCATAAAGCCTTAAACTATGTATCCAGCTATTTTCCTTGAAGGAGAAGCGATAGCCTATGGTAGCACTACTTAATCTAACAAAGGAGCCATCTTCAATAAATCTACTGGAGAATTCAGGAGTGTTGCTAATACCTTCTCCTGATGTAAGAATATCTTCAGTTACATTGTTTCCTTTTGAAAAACTAGGCATACTAAAAAGCGCATTGGCAGTGTTGTTATATACTTTGTTGCCAAATACTCCATTGACGAAGAAGGAAACATCAAGATTATTAAATGTAAAAGCATTGTTTATGCCGAATGTAAATTTTGGCAAAGCTGAGCCTAAATCCTCTTTTACATCGTTTCCTTCAGCATCTTTTTTGTAAATACTTATACCATCAGCATCATATCCAAGGAATTGTTTTCCCCAAAAAGTACCAATTGGATATCCACTTTTAATTATCTGAACCCGGGTTCCTGACAAACCGGCACCACTGGCAACACCTGTTTCAATCAACTCTACGGGAAGATCTACTACTTCGTTACTAATCGTAGTAAATACCAAACTAGCGCTCCATAAAAAATCTTTTTTGTCAATAATAACTCCCATCAAATCGACTTCAAGACCGGAATTCTTAATTTTCATATCTGGTACATTCAACCACATATAAGCAGTTGGTGCTGGTGCAAGAGATGTTAATAGAAGAAGAACATCTTTGGTTTTCTTATTGAAGTAATCAACACTTCCTGATAATCTACCATCAAAGAACCCAAAATCTATACCTATATTCGATTGCATAGTGGTTTCCCATTTGATATCAGGATTTGGAGTTCTGATAAAAGTAGTTCCTGTAGATAGGTTTTGACCATCAAAGAAATAATTTGCATTGGCTGAAGTCCCAATAGCTAAGAGAGAAATTTTATTTGGAATTTCCTGGTTGCCGGTTAGTCCCCACCCAACACGAAGTTTCAGATTGTCAAAAATGTCTAAATCTTTAATAAAATCTTCTTCGATTAAGCGCCATGCCAGGCCAACAGATGGAAAATATCCATATTTATTGTTTTCACCAAATTTGGTCGATCCATCAGCTCTACCTGTGGCTGTCAATACGTATTTATTTTTATACGAGTAGTTTACACGTGCATAAAACGATTGAAGTTCATTTTGTGATTTGAATGAACCAGTTATCGCATTATCAAAGTTTCCGTAACCGAGGTTATCAATATAATCAACCCCCACTACAGTAAAACCATCTACGATAAGGTTATAGCCTTTTTCATCAAATTTTTGATACGAATGTCCAAGAAGAGCCGTTAAATGATTATCTTTATTTAATTGCTTGTCGAAAGTAAGATAGTTCTCCATTAATTGATTATCAAGTTCGATATTAGCAATACTGGCCTGTCCATCATTTACCAAATAAGATAATTCATTATTTTGAGACATTTTTCTGGTAATATTGGTACGATCGATGCCCAAATTTAATTTGTAGGTAAGACCCTCAAATATTTTATAAGAAGCACTCATGTTTCCTAAAAGGCGATCAGTATATGTGTTGTCATTTGTCAAATCAATCATAGCCACAGGATTACGATAGGTAGAGCTATGCTGATAGTAAGTTCCATCATCGTTAAAGACAGGGAACGTTGGATTTCCTCTGAAAGCACTGATCAGGACATCACCTTCATATCCACCGGTTTCTCCAATTGGGGCACGGGCATCGTCTGTCCTTGACACAGCAATGTGTGTTGTGATCTGCAATCTATCATCAAATAGCTTTTGATTTGCGTTAAATCGTCCTGTTAGTTTCTCAACTCCGCTACGGTTGATAATACCTTCCTGATTTAGATAACCGAAAGATGCATAATAATTTGAGTTGTCGGTACCTCCACCATAAGATAAATTGTGGCTTTGAGTAATACCTGTTCTGAAAATTTCATCTTGCCAATCAGTATCGAAACCCATATCAGTTAATCCGAGATCATTTTGATTGCTTGCATTCATAAACTCTTCTTTAGATAAGAGGTCTAATTTTTTTGGCAAATTTGAAATACCTACATAATATGAATAAGATAAACCACCTTCCCCTATTTTTTCTGCTTTTCCTTTTTTCGTGGTGATAAGGATAACCCCATTGGAACCACGTGAACCGTAAATAGCAGTAGCAGAAGCATCCTTTAACACGGTAATAGAAGCAATGTCGTCAGGATTAAGGAAATCCAGGGGGTCTTTGTTAGCGCTTGCATTAACCCCTGCGGCTGTTGCTGCACCAGGAGCTATGCTGGTAATGTTAAGAGGAACTCCATCTATAACATATAATGGATCCTGATTAGATCTGATGGAAGATGAACCCCTAATACGAACTGATGAACCGGCTCCGGGTTCTCCACTATTCATGGTAACCTGTACACCAGAAATACGGCCTTGCATCATCTCGGCAGGTGAAATTACAACCCCAGGGTTGAAGCTTTTCTCGTCAAGGGTTGTTGTTGCCCCTGTAACATCAGTTTTACGTTGTACGCCATAACCTATTACAACTACCTCACCTAATTCGGTAGCAACAGGTTTCATAACAACGTTTATGGTCTTTTGTTGGTCGACAACAATAGTTTGTGTTTCGTATCCAATAAATGAATACACCAACTCAGAGCCGACTTCTACCTCGAGCGAGTACATACCGTTTAAATCGGTAGTTGTACCTGTCAGGGTGTTTTTTACCAGAATACTAACACCCGGTATAGTTTGACCGTTGGTAGCATCTGATACCGTTCCTGTAATCTGGACATTCTGGCCGTATGACTGTAAGGCTGTTGCGAAAATCAGAATCAGGAACAGAATACTTAAAGAATAGATGTTTCTCTTCATAAAAAATCTCCTTTTAAATTAATAAAAAATTTTT
>JAUXII010000105.1 GCA_030621075.1 Lentimicrobiaceae bacterium | reverse complement strand
GCCAAAAGCACCTGTCATACCCGTTTCTTCATCAACGGTAAACAGCGCCTCAATTGGTCCGTGAGCAATATCATTTGCCTCCAGCACAGCCATAGCCGCAGCAACACCCATTCCATTATCAGCACCAAGGGTAGTACCACGTGCTGTTACCCATTCTCCATCAATATAAGCATCAATCGGGTCATTTTCAAAATCATGGTCAACATCGTTGTTTTTTTGTGGTACCATGTCAAGGTGACCCTGAAGAATTACTATCTTCCGGTTTTCCATCCCTGGTGTAGCGGGTTTTTTTATTATCACATTTTCAATCTCGTCAACGATAGTTTCAAGGCCAAGATTTTCACCAAACTCTTTCATAAACTTTATGATCCGGCCTTCTTTTTTTGAAGGGCGAGGTATCTCGGTAAGGCTATAAAAATTTTTCCATATACCTTTGGGCTCAAGGTTTGCTATTTCTTTACTCATAATTTAATCCTCCGTATTATTTTATAAAATAGATTTGTTTCGTTCAAAAAGGAGATAGTTATTTGTGACATGCACATGAATCAAACAAATAACCTCCCTGTGAACGGGCAAAATTAAGATATATTTTTGAATGGCTTAAATAAAATTCAACTTGAATCTTTCAAAGGAAATTAAATGATGATTTTATTTTTACCGGTTACCGGGAGTCGCGACTCCCGGCCACTGTCAACCGTCAACCGCCTACTGATTAAGCATCACCGGCATCACAAGCATGAGAAGGTCTTCATTCTTACTATCCTCATCGACCGGTAAGAGGATACCGGCCCGATTAGGAGCAGACATTTCCAGGCGAACCTCTTCAGAATCGATATTACTAACCATTTCCTGAAGAAACTTTGAATTGAAACCAATTTCCATATCCTCACCTTGATAATTACAACTTAACCGCTCTTTGGCTTCGTTGGAAAAGTCAATATCCTCTCCTGAAAGGATAAGCTCTTTACCGCTGATCTTTAACCGTATCTGATGTGTCGACTGATTTGAAAACAATGAAATTCTTCTGATTGAAGTTAGGAACGACAACCTGTTGATGGTAAGGACATTTGGGTTTTCGGTAGGTATAACTGCCTCATAATTTGGATATTTCCCATCAATCAGGCGGCAAGCGAGATGTACATTCTCAAATGAAAAAAAAGCAGTTGTGTCGTTATAATCTATCTGCACCGGGAAATCTTCATGTGCCAGTAATGTTTTGAGTTGATTCAAAGGTTTCTTGGGAATGATAAATGAGGCTACACTTTCAGCAGGTGTATCAGTCCGTTTGTACTTAACCAGTTTATGGGCATCGGTTGCCACAAAGATAAACTCTTCGGGCGACAATTCACAAAACACACCCGACATAACAGGGCGGAGTTCGTCATTTCCGGCAGCAAAAACAGTCTTGGTAATAGCTTTGGCCAACACAAAAGAGTTAAAGGTAATAGAGGTTGTATTTTCCCGGATCGGAACTTTGGGAAATTCGTCACTGTTGTGGCCCGTAAGTTTATACTTCCCTTCCCCGGCAGATATCTCAATACCAAATGTTTCATTATCAATGGTGAATGTGATTGGAATATCTGAAAATGTTTTCAGTGTATCAATCAAAATCTTTGCAGGAATGGCAACAACACCATGCTCCTCTGCTTTTGTAGTGGCGATCGTTACCGTCATTGTAGTTTCAAGGTCAGATGCAGTTACAACCAAATTCTCATCCTCCAGGTTGAACAAAAAATCATCTAAAATCGGTAACGTATTGCTGGTACTTAAAACCCCGCTAATGGCTTGTAAATTCTTGAGAAGCAGCGAACTGGATACAATAAACTTCATAACTATTAATTTTCTATTTAATTAAAATTATTGACTGTAAAAATAACAAAAAACAAATTACAAAAAACAAAATAATAATAAATCTAAATACTCTTTTTTTAAACGTGTTTCGCGTATTGCCTTTTACGCATTAATCACTACCTCCGCAACACGACATAATCACCTTCCTCATTTACTTTAATGATTGTAGAAGGGCGAATATCATGTAACCTATCTCTGTGAACATTCACTGCAAGATCAACACGGTCAATGATCCCCCTGGAAATATTGCTATATATTAATGGTGCAGGTTCGTTGGTGAAATTAGCCGATGAGGAAACAATTGGTTTATTAAATAAATTAATTAGTCGCCTGCAAAACAGATCTTTTACAATACGAATAGCCACCGAACCATCAGGAGCCAATACATTTTTTGCCAGATTCTTTGCATTTGGATAAACAACAGTTAATGGGGTATCAACGCTATTAAGCAAATCCCATGTAATATCCGGAATAAATTTTACATAGTTAATTAATTTCTCCGGTTGGTCCAACAAAACAATAAAGCTCATTGATTTCTTTCTTTTCTTTATCTTACAGACCTTCTGCACTGACTTAACGCTTGTTGCATCACAACCAATGCCCCACAAAGTATCAGTTGGGTATAAAATTATCCCACCCGATTCAAGAACCTTTGCTGCCTTAATTATTTCTTCTCTCATCTGTTAACCTATCTAATAATTGCTCTTTCATTATGGTAACTGCACATCTAAAATGTTTTTTCGGACAACTTCTCAACCCATGAAAACCACAAGGGCGACAATCCAACTGTTCTTGTGTTTCGATAACCTTTGCATTCTCTGACAAGGGCCCAAAACCAAAAGCAGGTATAGTAGAACAAAAAATTGTTGTCACAGGTGCATTCACCGATGAAGCAAGATGTTGTGGAGCTGAATCATTTACATAATTCATATCAGCACCTTTCAACAGCGAAGCAGTCTGTAACAAACTCAAGTTACCAGCCAGGTTGATCACCCTTGGATTGGCTGAATCTGATATAATCCGATCACATAATTCCCTGTCGCTACCTGAGCCTATCAAAAAAATGGAAAATTTTTCAGGCAGAGCATTTGCAAATTCAACCCATTTCTCAACAGGAAACTGCTTGGTAAACCACAATGAAGCCGGAGCTATGCAAATATACGGATTCGTTTTATATTTTTTGATACCAGTATAATCATTTTCTGACGGATACAACTTGGGACTTCTAAAGGACTTGATTTTTAGGGAATGAAGCAATTCCAGGTTTCTGTCAACCTCATGAAGATCCCCTCCTTCAGCTGAAATTACATGCTTCACCCTTGTACTATAAAAAAAAGAAAATGGATTCTTATCAAAGCCGATGGTCTGTTTTGAACCGGCTAACACCGTTAACAATCCTGTTGAACTGAATCGTTGCACATTAATAATCAAATCATATGACTTCTTTCTTATCTTAAAAAAGATTTTATAATAATTTTTGTACTTTTTACCGGTTTTATCCCATATTATTATCTCGTTTAAAAAAGGATGATTTTCAAAAAGATGCTCATTGCCTTTTTTCAATAAAAAATCAATTTTTGCATCAGGCAAAGCCTGGTGAAGAGTTTCAACCAAAGGTGTAGCCAGGATCACATCGCCAATAGAGGCCGTTTGTATAACAAGAATTCGTTTCATACTTGCAAATTATACTCCCGTAAAGCATCATTTAATGATGTCTTCATGTTTGTTGATTCTTTACGTTTCCCGATGATTAAAGCACAAGCCACCTGGTACTCCCCTGCTTCAAACTTTTTAGAATAGGATCCCGGAATAACAACCGACCTTGCGGGAATATATCCTTTGATCACTCTCGGTTCAGAAGCTGTTACATCAATTATTTTTGTTGATTTAGTAATAACCACATTTGCTCCCAAAACAGCTTCGTTTTCAATTCGCACGCCTTCAACAACAATGCACCTTGATCCGATGAAACAATTATCTTCAATGATAACAGGAGAGGCCTGAACAGGCTCCAGGACTCCACCAACACCCACACCTCCACTTAAGTGAACATTTTTGCCTATTTGAGCACACGACCCAACCGTAGCCCAGGTATCCACCATTGTGCCACTATCAACATAGGCACCAATGTTTATGTAGGACGGCATCATGATCACTCCCGAAGCTATATACGAACCATAACGGGCAATAGCATGTGGCACTACCCTTACACCCAAATCTTTATAATTTTTTTTCAGTGCTATCTTATCATGAAATTCAAAAGGCCCAACCGTTGTTGTTTCCATTCCCTGTAATGGAAAATATAGAATTACAGCTTTTTTGATCCATTCATTGACTTTCCAAACATCATTTGCTTCACGCTCATCAGGAGGGTCAGCTACGCGGATTTTTCCTTTGTCAAGCATTTCAATAACCTCCCGAATAGCATCTTGAGTTACAGGCTTATTAATAAGGTCTCTTTTCTCCCAGGTTGATTCGATAATCTTTTTTAATTCTTCCACCATACAGTATGTTTTGAATTTATTACGTGATCCGTATTACAAAATTAGTCAAAAAAAGCAATGGCCGATCGTGTATCATCTAATTTTTAGCTAAATTTGCATCCTTTTAAAAGGTTATAGGTAATGGGCAGAATAATAAGTATTGATTATGGGCAGAAACGGGTAGGTATTGCCGTTACAGATGAAAATCAAATGATTGCCAACGCATTGACCACTGTACATGCAAAAGATATCATCGAATTTCTTAAAAATTACATAGGGAATGAAAACGTTGAACGTTTTGTAGTTGGGGAGCCCAGGCAAATGAACTATCAACCATCTGAATCAGCTAAACAGATCGATGCCTTTATTCGAAAGCTAAAAAAAGAATTTCCGGAACTACCTATTGACCGGATGGATGAAAGGTTTACCTCAAAAATTGCTCAACAAACCATGCTTGTAGCTGGATTAAAGAAAAAAAAGAGGCAAAATAAAGCTTTAGTTGACACTATTAGTGCAACATTAATATTGCAGTCTTATTTAGAAACCAGATCGGGAAAATAACGATTACCCCGACTAAAAAGTTGTTGAATCCAAACGAAATAAAATGATATTACCAGTAGTGGCATACGGTCACCCAACGCTTAGAAAAATTGCCGAAAACATCGAAAAGGACCATCCGGGCTTGAATGAATTGATCGATAATATGTTCGAAACAATGTACTCTTCAAATGGCGTTGGATTGGCAGCCCCTCAGGTTAACCGGTCAATAAAATTGTTTCTGGTTGACACAACTCCTTATGCCGAAGAATTTACTGAAGCAGTTAATTTTAAAAGAGTAATTATTAATCCGCAAATTATAAAAGAGA
>JAUXII010000084.1 GCA_030621075.1 Lentimicrobiaceae bacterium | reverse complement strand
TCTATATTGAAAAAGAAGGCATCGGCATTCGCATTGAAAACGACATAATGGTTGATGACACACCTGTTGATCTGATGAAAGAGATACCGAGAGAGGTCGGGGAGATTGAAGCATTAATGAGAAAAGAGTTGAAAAAATGAAAGACAAAAAATCTGTTTTAATTACAGGAGCATCAACCGGAATTGGGAAAGCCTGTGCCCACTACCTCGATAACCTGGGTTTTATGGTGTTTGCCGGGGTTCGTAATCAGGAAGATGAGAAACAATTAACAAAGGAAGTATCTGAAAGGCTTAAGCCGGTTATGTTGGACGTTGAAAAAGAGGATACAATTGTTGATGCATATAATATGATCTCTAACGAAACAGAATACCCTCTGTTTGGCCTTGTTAATAATGCCGGAATTGGAAGAGGGGGTGTTTTGGAAGCGACACCGACAGAAGAAATCCGGAAAGTAATGGAGGTTAATGTCATTGGCCTTCATGCTGTAACAAAGGCCTTTTTACCGCTTCTTCGTAAACATTCGGGGCGGATAATTAATATCGGATCGATCTCCGGTTTTGTAGCCAGTCCCGCGGCCAGTACTTATGCTGCTTCTAAATATGCTGTCAGGGCCATTACCGAATCCCTGCATTTAGAACTAAAACCATTCGGTATGTTTGTATCGTTAGTCGCTCCCGGCCCTGTTGAAAGTGCAATATGGGAAAAATCAAAGGCATACAGAGACAGGTTGCGTAAAAACATAGACCCGGAATTAACCAATGCGTACAGCTTCTTTGTTAAAATCGGCGATATCATAGATGATTTAATTAATCCTGTACCTGCCGTTGAGGTGGCAAAGGCTGTTGCCCATGGGTTAACCTCGAAGAAGCCAAAACAGGTTTACATTGTCGGCAGCGATGCAAAAAGAACATACATGTTATTGAAGTTGCCACGTCGTTTATTTAACTGGCTAATGATGAAACATTTGGCCTCCCTGGCAAATAAACCCCAAAAATCAAATTAGGGTTTCTATTTCTGATCAACCTGTTCGAAGCATAATTAACTTGCCGGAAACTCACTTCGTTTCAAACATCTCTTTGACTCCCATCCGAAAAGTTAATTATTTGCCACGAAGGCTCAAAGACACTAAGACCCACTAAGCTTAAAGCACTGTATATGTGTTCTTTGTGAAGCTTGGTGTCTTAGTGTCTTCGTGGCATTATTTTAGTTTTTGATTTTTCGGAGAGGCTCATCCTTTGATATAATTCACTACCTTTGCCCCTTAAAATTTTTTATTAATGACCATCCTTTAAACAATTAAATCATGTTTGATAAAAAAGTATATACAGAACGAAGAAACCAATTAAAAAACCGGATCGGTTCAGGAATAATCTTAATATCGGGAAACAGCGAAGCCTCCTTTAACTATCCGGCCAATACCTATCATTTTCGCCAGGATAGCAATTTTCTATATTTCTTTGGTTTAGACCATCCGGACCTGGCCGGAGTGTTGGATGTTGATAATGATAAAGATTACATTTTCGGCAACGATGTTGATATGGATGATATCATCTGGATGGGGCCACAACCTTTAATGAAAGAGAGAGCTGCTGAGGTGGGTGTGGAAAACACAAAACCATTCGGTACGCTGGTTGATTTTTTAAACGACGCAATTAAGTCAGGTAAAAAGGTCCATTTCCTTCCTCCATACCGGGGAGAACAGTTGGTTCAGTTAAAACAGCTTCTTGGATTTTTAACTGCCCGGGTCCACGACTATGTATCACAGGAACTGATCAGGGCCGTTATTGAGCTTCGTTCAATAAAAGACGAATACGAGATTTCCGAAATCGAAAAAGCTGTTGATATTGCCTACGACATGCATGTGACTGCCATGAAAATGGCCATGCCTGGGGTGATTGAAAGGGAAATTGCAGGAACAATTGAAGGCATTTCCCTTGCGAAAGGAGGGCCTGTATCTTTTCCGATAATACTAAGCATAAACGGCCAGACTTTGCACAATCATTATCACGGCAACACACTTGTTGAGGGCCGCATGATGGTTACCGATGCCGGAGCAGAAACGACCATGCACTATGCAAGCGACATAACCAGGACAGTGCCCGTTGGCGGAAAATTCAATCAGCGACAAAAAGAAATTTACCAGGTTGTTCTTGATGCCAATGTCAAATCAATTGAAGCCATCCGGCCGGGTGTTACCTATAAAAGCATTCATCTGTTAGCTGCTAAAACCGTTGCCAGCGGCCTTAAAGAGCTGGGCCTTATGAAGGGCGATGTGGAAGAGGCTGTTTCGCAGGGTGCTCATGCCCTGTTCTTCCCTCATGGGCTTGGGCACATGATGGGACTTGATGTTCACGACATGGAGGGCCTGGGCGAAAATAATGTCGGATATGACAATGAAATTAAAAGATCAGACCAGTTCGGGCTTGCTTTCCTCAGGCTGGCAAAAAAATTACAACCCGGTTTTGTACTTACGGTGGAACCCGGTATTTACTTCATTCCCGAGCTGATTGATCAATGGAAAGCAAAAAAGAAATTTGAAGAATTCATCAACTACGATAAAATCGGTGATTATATGGATATTGGCGGTATCAGGATCGAGGACGATGTGCTGGTGACTGGTTCGGGGTACAGGGTGCTTGGAAAGCCAATACCAAAAACGATTGGGGAGATTGAGAGGGTGATGCAGAAGTAATGGCTGTCAGGTGTTGGGTTGCCTGTCAGGTGTAACACCTGACAGCACCACGGAATCGTCACCCCTTCACAAAAATCGCCTTTATAATATGATTTGCCATTTTAGGATTTTCTTTCAGCCTGCGGGTTGAATAACCAAACCACTGTTTGCCAAAAGGAACATATATCCGCATAGTATGGCCCTTTTCAACAATTGATTTTCTTAATTCCGGGGTGACGCCGTATAACATCTGGAACTCATACTTCTCTTTCGGTATATTGTACTTCTCAATAAGCTGATACGCTCCGCTAATCAATGGCTTATCATGTGTGGCAATCCCGGGATACATGTTATGCTGAAACATAAATTCCAAATCCTCTAAAAAATGTTGGTTTACTTCATGATACTTTTTAAAAGCAATTTCGGCCGGCTCAACATATATTCCCTTACATAACCGGTAATTTAGCGGGGTCTCTTCAGAATGAATATCCATCAGGCCCTTCATGTCGTTGTGTGTGCGCTTCATATACGACTGAAAAACCAGGCCAACATTTTTAGGAAACTCCTGTTTTAGTTTTCGGAACAGTTCTATTTCCAGATCCACACATTGCGAATCTTCCATGTCAACACGAACAAAATTATTATAGAATGCCGCTTTTGCAACTACTTCCCTGATATTGCGGTAGCAAACATCTTTGTCGAGAAGCAGGCCAAACATGGTCGGCTTGATTGAATAATTACCATCGATTTGTTCTTTCTCTGCAACATCGATAAGGTCTAAATATTCCTTTTTATTCTCTTCTGCCTGGCTGAGATTGGTAATAAATTCACCCAGGACATCAAGTGTGACCTTCATTCCCCTGGCATTAAGATCTTTCGACACGCGGATAGCGTCGTCAAGAGATTCTCCGGCAATGTATTTTTTTGAAAACACCCACACAAATTTCTTGGGGAAAAACGGGAGCATCGCGGCTATTGCTTTATTGAACATGTTTTAATTGGTTTATTGCAAGCTGTTTCAGCCTGGCATTGTTAACAAAATAACAGGCAAATTTAAATTAAATTTTATGTTCTCAAAAAAAAACGAAAAATAATTTCTCTATAAATCAAATGTCTAAAACAGCTACAGGCTACAACCTGCGGGTTAATGATCTTAATCCTTCAACTGCTTGAGGCTTGAGGCTTGAGGCTAGGGGCTTGAATCTTCTTTTATGATTTACCTCAAATATTTCAGTTTCAAAAACATATAATTCCTTTTGTTACTAAACACATTGATTCTTAGCTAAATTATTACTATTTTTGCACTTTTTATGCCTAAATTCCCCATAAACAATGGAAAAAACAAAAGTATTATTCGTCAATCAGGAAATCACTCCTTACATGGAAGAAAGCCCCATGAGTACCATTGGACGTTATCTTCCACAAGGAATCCAGGAAAAAGGTAAAGAGATCAGGACGTTCATGCCAAGGTATGGCAATATCAACGAAAGAAGGAACCAGCTTCACGAGGTGATCCGGCTCTCAGGAATGAATCTGATTATCGACAATAACGATTACCCTCTAATCATTAAAGTGGCTTCTATCCAGTCGGCCAGAATGCAAATATATTTTATAGATAATGAAGATTACTTCCAGCGAAAATTCATTTTCCGCGATAAAAATGATGCCTTTTTTGAAGACAACGACGAACGGGCTATCTTTTTCTCATGTGGTGTTTTGGAAACGATTAAAAAACTTGGGTGGTCACCAGATGTTGTACATTGCCACGGATGGATAACCAGCCTTATTCCATTATATGTTAAAAAAGCTTTTAAAGACAATCCTCTTTTTAGTGATACAAAAGTGTTTTTATCTCTTTATGACGATGATTTTGAAGAAATATTAAGTAAGGATTTTTATAAAAAATTCAGGCAGGACGGTATTACCGATGCCGATCTTACTCACTATAAAAAGCCTGGGTATGAAAGTCTGATCAAAGCTGCCATCGACAACTCAGATGCACTTATTATGGGTAGTGAAAATATTAATACGGAAATAGAAAAATATGCCCGGTCATCGGGAAAACCATTATTAGAATACCAACCCGAAGAGACATATATACAAACATATTCTGATTTTTATGATAAAATTCTTGCTGAATAATTTTTTCTGATAATAAATACAATGCGCTCTTCGTTATCAGCAAAAAAAAAGAAATTGAAAATTTTTAGTCATAAATTCAATTATCTCATTTTCTACACCATTGCCATGGTGTTGATTTTAGCCTCTTGTAATAAGAAGCCAGAAGCTCTTGGGCTGGACCTTGTCGACAACAACCCACTGGGCGTTGAATTCAATGATACCGCCTCAATTGTTGCTTTTTCAGTCTTTGAAGATTCGGCTCGAACGGATGAACTTTCTACTGTATTATTGGGATCAATTTTCGATCCGGTTTTTGGAATAACAACAGCCAGTATTTACTCACAGCTCAGCCTTACAACAGTTACTCCTGATTTTGGAACCAACCCCCAGTGCGATTCAATGGTTATGGCCATTAGCTATTCAGGATACTACGGAGATACACTAACCGAATTAACTTTTAAAGTATTTGAGGTTGTTGAAGAAATAAACTTTGATTCGGCTTATTATTCGATCAATAACCTGGAGATTGATCAAACCGAGCTTGCAAACTATACAACGGAGCCAAGGCCAACCGATAGTGTTTATATCGACTCTATTCCGCTTGCACCTCATCTGAAAATTCCGATGAATACCATTCTGGGCGATAAAATCCTATCAGCACCTCAGGCCTCCCTTGAAGATAACGTTGCATTTAAAGAATTTATTAATGGTATTTATATCTCAACCGACCAAATTACTATGCCCGGAGATGGATCCATTCTTTATCTCTCTTTCTTCTCTTCCATTTCCCATATGGAATTGCATTATCATAATGATGATGAAGACTCGTTGATATATTATTTATCAATCAACAACATTGCAAACGCCCGGTTTGGAAATTATAATCATTTTGAATACGCTGATGGGGAGC
>JAUXII010000302.1 GCA_030621075.1 Lentimicrobiaceae bacterium | reverse complement strand
TAGTGACAATTTTTTCAAAGAGAATCGTCCGGTTAAATTGATACACCACATACGATTTTATAAATAACTGGATGACGAAATAACAGCTCAACAGCCTAACGATCAATGATTTAATATCTATCAGGTATCATGCATTGCAAAATTTTTTAATTTATTTAGTACTATGTATTGCATATTACTATTTTTTGTTTTATATTTGCCGCATGAATATCGAAAAAACAAATGCCCAAATGAAAAAAGGGGTGCTTGAAATGTGCATCCTGTCGATAGTATCTCATAAAGCAGCTTATGCATCAGACATACTTACGAAACTTAAAGAAGCCAAATTGATAGTGGTAGAAGGCACAATGTATCCTCTGTTAACACGACTAAAAAACGAAGGGTTTATGACATACTACTGGGAAGAATCACGGTCAGGCCCTCCTCGTAAATATTATGAAATTACAGAACTGGGCAGATCATTTTTTAAGGAACTTACGAAGTCATGGAGAGAGTTAACAACTTCAGTCAATGCGATAATAAAAAGCAGGTTGTCACAATAACGGATATTGATGAGGTTATCAGGATCATGGGACAGCCACAGGAGTTTGAAAGTGGAGAGTATCATCAGGAGGAGGAGCAAAAAGCACTGCCAAGAAACTCGAAATGAATGGTCAACAGGTGAATATATCAACCATTGAAAAAAAAATAAAAGAAGAGATAAGCCATCTGGAAGAAAAACTGAACGATCTTACCGATAAGGCAAAAAAAGCCTATAAAAAAAACGCAGATCATAAATAACCATACATACCAGCTATCAAGAATCCTGACAAATAGAAAATAGCAAATGACAGAAGAAAGCCTTCAACCTGAACCGTTTGATGATCTATAAGTTTTTTTAATTATGTAACAAATATTACAGTTGTTGCGTCATAGAATATATAAACAAAATTTACCGAAATATAAACTAAAAATTACCGGAGGTTGACAATGAAAAAACAAATCTTTTTTTCTGTGCTAATTCTTACATCAGTGCTATTTATCCCTTTTACAATCCGGGCCCAGGCCGATGAAGGATTTATTCATGGTACTGTCACAACCATTGATGATAATACCTATACAGGGGCTATACGTTGGGGAAAAGAAGAAGTTTACTGGTCTGACTTCTTCAACTCAATAAAAACATCAAACGATTATCTCAAATATTTATCCCGGGAAGATGAAGAACAACTAAGGGATAGTGATAGTTATTGGTGGGAAGAGTGGTTGAACATACATATCGACATGGAAAACTATGCCAGCACACATGTTCTCACCTGTCAGTTTGGCGATATTAAATCATTGAAAATCGTTACAAAAACCAAGGTGGATCTCGAATTAAAAAATGGCTATATCTTCCATTTAAAAGGAGGGTCAAACGATATTGGTGCTACAATCCGTGTTCTCGATAATGATGTTGGCCTTATTAAGTTAGACTGGGATCGTATTTATAAAGTTGTATTTTCTGAAACGCCTGAGGAATTGACAGAAAAATTCGGAGATCCGTTAAACGGAACTGTTCAAACCAGTTTAGGGAGTTTTACCGGATTGATTCAATGGGACCATGATGAGCGTGTAAGCACCGATGAATTAGATGGTGATATTAAAGATGGTGATGTATCCATTAAATTCGGAAAAATCAGATCTATTTCAAAAGAGGGCCGAGGTAGTTTGGTTGTATTACATTCGGGAAGTGAGTATTATTTAACAGGAAGCAATGATGTTAATAGTCAAAACCGGGGAATAATCGTTACCGTTGAGGGAATGGGGCGGGTAGATATTGACTGGGATGAATTCCGAAAGGTTACTTTCGAAGAAAACAACCTATTTTCAGGTAATGCATATGCATCCTATAAAACACCAAACAACCTAAGGGGAACAGTAGTTCCTGTTGAAAAAAACAGTGTTTCAGGCGTACTGATTTTTGACCTCGATGAAGTTTGGGATATTGAAATTCTCGATGGGAAAGACCGTGGGTTAGAATACAGCATTCCATTCAAAAACATTAAAAAAATCATTCCAAAAAACTACAAGTGGTCGAACATTGAGTTAAAAAACGGAGAAAATATTCTGATTGGTGAGATGCAGGATGTATCGGACCGGAACGACGGAGTGCTTGTTTTTGAGAACAAGGAAGATCCGGTTTATTTTCCCTGGGGGAAGATTGAGGAAATCCATTTTAAATAAAATCCCGGGCATCCACCATTAGTATTTCATTAACTTTATGTAAAGAGCTCTCAATAGCCCCGTCTTTCAGAGGCTGTGTAAAAACGATCCTCCCTACGTAGTTTATTCGGGCAGGTATCTGAAAAAATTTCAACAATTCCTTTGATCATAAATCCAGTAACGCAGATAACTGTCGGTTAATAAGCCGGTCCCAGATCAAGCTGGCAAAAACAATCAGTGTTGGGTTTATAAGCAGATCCCAGATCAAGTCTGGGATGACGCGTCAACGTGGGAAAGTGGGGAGAGGGAGGAGGTTTTTGCAAAGCAAAAACC
>JAUXII010000015.1 GCA_030621075.1 Lentimicrobiaceae bacterium | reverse complement strand
CTTGTATTGATAAACAATTATTAGGCCAGGTGGCAGCAAAGATTCGTTCTTTTAGAAAACCTGAACCATATAAGGGTAAGGGTATTAGATTTAAAGGTGAAGAAATTAAGAAAAAAGCTGGTAAAGCTGCAGCTGAGAAATAAAAAAATAACATATAAGATTTACTAATAATGTCTGTAAAAATTAAGAATAAAAAAGACTATCGGCGCTACAGGATCAAGATGCGTATCCGAAAAGTAATTAATGGAACTCCTGAGCGACCTAGGTTATCTGTATTTAGAAGCAATAAGCAAATATATGCTCAACTCATTGATGATACAGAATGTAAAACATTGGTAGCGGCCTCATCTCGCCAGTTGGAGATTGATGACAAGAAAATCACCAAGACTGTACAAGCAGAACTAGTTGGTAAACTTATTGCTGAGAAAGCAAAAGAAGCTGGTATTGAACAGGTTGTTTTCGATAGGAGCGGTTATTTATATCACGGTAGAATAAAAACATTAGCTGAAGCTGTCAGAAAAGGAGGCTTAAAATTTTAAAAAAATATGGCAAATTTAAATATCAAAAGAGTAAAATCGAGCGAGATAGAATTTAAAGATAAACTCGTTAGCATTCAACGCGTAACAAAGGTTACAAAAGGGGGAAGGACATTTAGCTTTTCTGCAGTAGTTGTTGTTGGGAATGAAAACGGAGTTGTTGGATTCGGCCTTGGTAAAGCAAAAGAAGTAACATCTGCAATAGCTAAAGGTATTGATGATGCAAAAAAGAACCTAATCAAAGTGCCTGTGTTGAAAGGAACAATCCCGCACGAGCAAACAGGGAAATACAGCGGTGCTTTTGTTTTTCTTAAGCCAGCTACCCCTGGTACTGGTGTTATTGCAGGTGGTGCTATGCGTGCTGTTCTTGAAAGTGTTGGCGTAAAAGACGTGTTGGCTAAATCAAAAGGATCTTCCAATCCCCATAGCGTTGTTAAAGCAACGATGAATGCACTGATGCAATTGAGAGATGCTATTTCAATTGCTCAAGTTAGAGGTATTAGTTTAGACAAAGTTTTTAACGGTTAATAAAAGTTTGAGTGATGAAGAAGTATAAAATTAAACAAGTTAAAAGCAGCATTGGAAGAATTGCAAAGCAGAAAAAAACCTTGTATGCTCTGGGAATACATAAAATGCACCAAACTAAAGAAGTTACTGGAACACCCCAGGTGCTGGGAATGATAAATAAAGTTAAACATCTATTAGTGGTAGAAGAAATATAAATTTTATTGTAATAATATTGAAGATATGGATTTAAGTAATCTTAAACCGGCTGAAGGCTCTGTTAAAAAAGGTAAACGGATTGGTCGTGGACAAGGATCAGGTAAAGGAGGAACCTCTACTAAAGGTCATAAAGGAGCACAATCAAGGTCGGGTTATAAAAGAAAAGCGGGCTTTGAAGGAGGTCAGATGCCTTTGTATAGAAGAGTCCCTAAATATGGTTTTAAGAATATTAATCGTAAGGAATACCTGGGTGTTAACGTGGATGTTTTGCAGAAATTAGCCGATGCTAAAGGACTTACTGTTTTTGATCGGGAAGTGCTAATTGGAAATGGACTTGCCTCTAAACATGATCTTATTAAAATTTTAGGAAGAGGTGAACTGAAAACAAAAATTGATGTATCTGCTCATGCTTTTTCTAAATCAGCTCTGGAAGCAATCGAATCGTTAGGTGGGGTTGCAACAAAAATTAATTCTTAATGAAAAAATTAGTCGAAACAATACGGAATATATATAAGATTGAAGATCTTAGGAACAGGATATTATATACCCTGGGAATTATTCTCATCTATCGCCTGGGGGCATACGTTGTGCTGCCTGGTGTGGATCCAAATCAATTGGCCAACTTGCAGAATCAGGCTAGTGAGGGCTTACTCGGATTGTTAAACATGTTCTCAGGTGGCGCTTTCTCCAATGCATCAATTTTTGCATTAGGAATTATGCCTTACATCTCTGCATCTATTGTTGTGCAGCTACTTGGTATGTCTATTCCCTATTTCCAAAAATTGCAAAAAGAGGGTGAAAGCGGTAGGAAAAAAATAAACCAGATAACAAGATACCTTACTGTTATAATTTTAGTGTTTCAATCACCTGGATACATTGCTAACCTGGTTAGCCAGCTTCCATCTGAAGCTATCTACCCATTTAGCTCTGCCATAACACATCATTCTGTGTTTTCGTTTTTTGGAATGTCATCAATTCTTACTCTTACAGCAGGGTCTCTATTTATCATGTGGCTGGGTGAGCGAATAACTGACAAAGGCATTGGTAACGGTATTTCATTAATCATCATGATTGGAATTATTGCCAGATTGCCTTTTTCTCTTTTTGGAGAGCTTGTCTCGAAACTGGAGCAGCAAGGTGGTGGATTAGTGATGTTTGTAATTGAGATTGCATTCCTGATTTTTGTTATACTTTTATGTATATTGCTTGTTCAGGGAACACGTAGGATACCGGTTCAGTATGCTAAAAGAATTATTGGAAATAAACAGTATGGAGGTGTCAGGCAGTATATCCCCTTAAAAGTGAATGCTGCTGGCGTAATGCCGATTATTTTTGCACAGGCCATTATGTTCCTTCCTCTAACATTTGCTCGCTTCGGCTCGGAATCATTATCGGGTTTTGCTGCGACTTTCAGTAACATGAATGGTTTCTGGTATAATTTTGTGTTTGCTATCACGATTATTTTATTTACATATTTTTATACAGCTATTACTATTAACCCTAATCAGATGGCTGAAGATATGAAAAAGAATGGTGGGTTTATCCCGGGAATAAAACCGGGAAGAAAGACAGCTGAGTTCATTGATAATATTATGTCAAGAATTACATTGCCCGGATCCTTTTTTCTGGCTTTTGTAGCTATTATGCCTGCTTTGGTTAGATTGGTTGGTATAAATACGCAATTTGCACAGTTTTTTGGCGGAACTTCACTTTTGATTCTGGTTGGTGTGATTCTTGATACATTGCAACAAATTGAGAGCCATCTTTTAATGAGACACTACGACGGCTTAACAAAATCCGGAAGGATTAAAGGACGATCATCATTTAGTATTAGTGGGTAATAAGTTAGGAGAGGAATGGGCTTTCAAGGAATCAAGCTGAAAGGCGAAGAAGAGATAAAGTTAATAAAAAAAAGTTCTTTACTTGTTGGTAAAACACTGGCTGAAGTGGCCAGGCATATTAAACCAGGTATCACCACCCTGGAATTGGATAGAATCGCTGAGGAATACATTCGTGATCATGATGCCATTCCTGGCTTCAAGGGGTATGAAGGGTTTCCGGGCACATTATGTGTTTCTGTTAATGAGCAAGTGGTTCATGGAATACCAGGAAAGCGGGTTTTAAAAGAGGGAGATATTGTTTCAATCGATTGTGGAGTGATTCAAAATGGATTTTATGGTGATTCAGCTTATACCTTTGCTGTGGGAGAAGTGAGCGACAGAAAAAAGGCGTTGATGAAACGAACAAAAGAATCCCTTTATAAAGGCATTGAAATGGCTGTGGCTGGGAAAAGAGTTGGTGATATTGGCTATGCAGTACAGCATCATGTTGAGCAGTCGGGTTACTCAGTAGTTCGTGATTTGGTTGGGCATGGTATTGGAAAACATCTTCATGAAAAACCTGAAATTCCTAATTATGGGAAACGTGGATCAGGAATGAAATTAATTGAAGGTATGACAATCTGCATTGAACCTATGATCAACATGGGAACACGAGTGGTTGTAATGGAGAAAGACGGATGGACTATCAGAACTGCTGATAAGAAGCCCTCTGCGCATTATGAACACGCGGTGGTTATTAGAAAAGGGAAAATGGAAATTTTATCAACTTTTAAATATATCGAAGAAGTGTTGAACTATTAATAAATGAAGAATGCCTAAACAATTATCAATCGAACAGGATGGAACAGTGAAAGAATCACTGGGTAATGCTATGTTTCGTGTTGAACTCGAAAATGGTCATATAATAACTGCACACATTTCCGGGAAAATGAGAATGCACTACATTAAAATATTACCCGGTGATAAAGTTAAACTTGAAATGTCACCATATGATTTGACTAAGGGAAGAATAACTTTTCGATATAAATAATTCAAAGTAGGCTTGACAAAATATTGTACAATAAACCATACAAACAAAAAGATTAACTGAGATGAAAGTTAAAGCATCAATAAAGAAAAGATCTCCAGAATGTAAGATTGTCCGTAGAAAGGGGATACTTTATGTTATAAACAAAAAAAATCCCAGGTTTAAACAACGCCAGGGATAACGGATTTTGTAAATAGTAGTAAATTTATATAGTAATTATCCAAATAGTAAAAGGAATATGGCTAGAATCGCAGGTATTGACATACCAAAAAACAAAAGAGGCGAAATCGCATTAACCTATATTTTTGGTTTAGGAAAGAGCACAGCTCAGAAAATTTTAAACCAGGCTAAAGTTGATAGAAGTAAGACTGTTCAGGATTGGACTGATGAGGAGCAAAACAGGATACGCAGTATCGTAAGTGAGGAATTTAAAGTGGAAGGGGAGTTGCGTTCAGAAGTGCAGATGAACATTAAAAGGCTTATGGATATTGGATCTTATCGGGGTATACGTCATAGAATAGGTATGCCGCTTAGAGGACAGAGTACAAAGAATAATGCCCGTACCAGGAAAGGGAAAAAGAGAACGGTAGCCAATAAAAAGAAAGCTCCAAAAGGTTAATAGTTTTGTAGTTGTATTACTGGAATTTTATAGAATAATAGAAATATTTTAGATATGGCAAAAACAGTTAGGTCATCCAAGAAAAGAGTTGTTAAAGTAGATCCTCACGGACGCGCTTATATCAGGGCCTCATTTAATAACATCATTATTACCCTGACAAATAATTCAGGTCAGGTAATTGCGTGGTCCTCAGCCGGTAAGATGGGGTTTCGTGGATCGAAAAAGAATACACCCTATGCTGCCCAGATGGCTGCACAGGATTGTTCGAAGGTTGCTTATGCGCTTGGATTGAGAAAAGTAAAAGTATTTGTGAATGGACCCGGATCAGGCCGTGAATCAGCCATGAGAACCATTCATACTTCAGGGATTGAAGTCTCAGAAATTCAGGATGTTACTCCTTTACCACATAATGGCTGCAGGCCACCGAAAAGAAGAAGAGTTTAAATTTATTTTTAGAAATCAATTAATATATTTAATATATGGCAAGGTATATAGGTCCGAAGACTAAGATAGCCAGGAAGTTTAAAGAGCCCATTTTTGGCCCTGATAAGTATTTTGATAGAAAGAATTACGGCCCTGGAATGCATGGTAATTCAAAAAGAAGAAGGAAACAATCAGAATATGGTATTCAGCTTCAAGAAAAACAAAAAGCTAAATACACTTATGGTATTCTGGAAAGGCAGTTCAGGAATGTTTTTCACCGTGCATCCCGGAAAAAGGGGATTACTGGAGAAATTTTGCTTCAATTAATTGAGGCGCGTCTGGATAATGTTGTTTATCGTTTTGGTATTGCTCCTACAAGGGCAGGGGCACGACAGTTGGTCTCTCATAAACACATAACTGTTAATGGAGATATCGTAAATATTCCTTCTTTTGCAGTGAAACCCGGCGATATTATTGGCGTTCGTGAAAAGTCTAAATCGTTAGAAGCAATTACAGAATCCCTTTCAAAAGGAACTAACAAATATTCCTGGTTAGAATGGGAGGAAGAGAAGTTGGTCGGCAAATTTATGAACTACCCTGAGAGAGAAGAAATCCCTGAGAATATTAAAGAACAACTCATCGTTGAATTGTATTCAAAATAATCATTAGTAAGTTCGTCTTTCAATTCAAAACATTAACAGGTAAATAAATATGGCAATATTAGCTTTTCAAAAACCAGAAAAGGTTATTATGATCGAGGCAGATGAATTCAAAGGTATTTTTGAATTTCGCCCGCTTGAACCCGGCTTTGGTATCACAATTGGTAATGCATTAAGACGTATTCTCCTTTCTTCTCTTGAGGGTTATGCAATAACATCTATTAAGGTGGATGGCATTGATCAGGAATTCTCATCAATTAAAGGTGTTGTTGAAGATGTAACTGGCATTATTCTGAATCTTAAACAGATTCGTTTTAAAAGACAAATTGAATCTGAGTCAATCGAGAAAGTAAATATCGTTATTGGCAATCAAGATGTTTTTACGGCTGGTGATATTAATAAATTTTTGTCCGTCTTTCAGGTATTAAACCCTGATCTGGTCATCTGTAAAATGGAACCGTCGATAAAATTGTCGATGGAAATTACAATCAACAAAGGCCGTGGGTACGTCCCTGTTGAGGAAAATAAATTGCTCAATGCCCCACTGGGAACAATATTTATGGATTCGATACACACTCCGATAATAAATGTTAAGTACCATGTGGAGAACTTCAGGGTTGAACAAAAAACTGATTACGAGAAATTAGTCTTTGAAATCACCACTGATGGTTCAATCCATCCAAAGGATGCTTTGAAAGAAGCTGCAAAGATATTGATCCATCACTTTATGCTCTTCTCTGATGAAAAAATTACATTGGATACCGAAGAGAAGTCAGTTACGGAAGAATTTGATGAGAATACATTGCATATCCGTCAATTGCTTAAAACAAAACTTGTAGACCTTGATCTATCCGTAAGGGCACTTAATTGTTTGAAAGCTGCTGATGTTGAAACTCTTGGCGATTTAGTAACCTTTAATAAAAATGATCTTCTTAAGTTCAGGAATTTTGGCAAAAAATCACTTACCGAACTCGAAGAACTGGTTAAAACAAAAGGGTTGGAATTTGGAATGAATATTTCTAAATATAAATTAGATAAGGAATAATTGAGATGAGACATAGGAAGAAATTTAATCATTTAAGCAGAACGAGTACGCACAGAAAAGCTATGCTCTCTAATATGGCTACTTCTCTTATCATTCATAAGAGAATTAATACAACACTTGCCAAAGCTAAAGCATTAAGAGGCTATATTGAGCCACTTATCACCAGATCAAAAGAGGATACTACACACTCAAGGAGGATGATCTTTAAATATCTTCAAAGCAAAGAGGCAGTGACTGAACTTTTTAGAGAAATTGCTGTTAAGGTGGCTGACAGACCAGGAGGATATACCAGGATTCTGAAGACTGGGACCCGTTTGGGTGATAATGCAGAAATGGCACTAATTGAGTTAGTCGATTATAACGAAACCTACTTAACTGAAAAAGAAACCAAGCAAGCCAAAACTTCCAGAAGGAGAAGAGGTGCGAAGAAGAAAGTTCAGGATGTAATTCCAGAAAAAGTTAAGGATACGACTGAAGAAATTAAACCTGAGGATGAAAAAGCTGGTGAGATTGAACAGGTTGAAGAAGCAAAGGGTGTTGAAAAAGCTGAAGAGGTTGAAACGGAGGACCAAGCAGCAGAAGTAGTTGCGGAAGCTACTGATGAGAAGGACGAAGTTGTGACTGCTGTTGAGGAAGTGGATTCACCTCCACCAGAAATTGAACAGGAGAAAGACAAACCAGAAGAAAAAACGGATAACTAACTGGTTGCACTAAAATAGTTCAAAGGATAAGGTTGTCATTACTTTATCCTTTTTTTGTCTTTATTAATTTTTGTAAATATACGAATATGGGTTCAATAGTTAAAATTTTTGCAAGACAGATTCTCGATTCTAGAGGGAATCCTACAATAGAGGTTGATGTTTATACCAGTAATGGAAGGATGGGAAGAGCTGCCGTTCCTTCCGGAGCTTCCACCGGGGTGCACGAAGCTGTTGAATTGAGAGATGGTGATAAAAGTGTATTTCATGGAAAAAGTGTTTCCAAAGCCGTCCATAATGTAAACAATATTCTTAATGAAGAGCTGAAAGGGTATTTTGTTTCTGAACAGTTAGAAATTGATGAACGCATGTTGGAGATCGATGGTACTCCTAATAAATCCAAGCTTGGAGCCAATGCTATTTTGGGCGTATCATTAGCGGTGGCATATGCCGCTGCTGACGAATCTTCTCAATACCTTTTTCGCTATATTGGTGGTGTAAACGCACACCTGCTTCCAATACCCATGATGAATATTCTAAATGGCGGATCTCATGCTGATAATAGTATTGATTTTCAGGAATTTATGATCATGCCGGTTGGAGCAGATACCTTCTCTGAGGGCCTGCGGATGGGAGCTGAAATTTTCCATACCCTGAAAGCAGTATTGAAAAAAAAGAATTATTCAACGAATGTAGGTGATGAAGGCGGCTTTGCTCCAAACCTGAAATCTAATGAGGAAGGTATCAAAGTGATCCTGCAAGCCATTGAGAAAGCCGGGTTCAAGCCGGGAGAAGATGTTTATATAGCGCTCGATCCTGCTTCATCCGAGTATTACCTGCCGGAAGAGAATGTATACCACCTTAAATGGTCGACCGGAGAAAAGCTGACACCATCTGAAATGGTCGATTTTTGGAAAAGCTGGGTTGATAAATACCCTATCATTTCAATTGAAGATGGAATGGCTGAGGATGACTGGGATGGATGGAAACTAATGACTGATGTTCTGGGTGAGAAAATTCAACTCGTTGGTGATGATAATTTTGTAACAAATATTGATAGACTTCGAAAAGGTATTGATATGGGTGTTGCCAATTCTATTTTGATAAAACTTAATCAAATTGGAACTCTATCAGAAACCCTCAATTGTGTTGATTATGCTCATAAACATGGATATACATCTGTTATCAGTCATCGATCAGGTGAAACAGAAGATACTACCATTGCTGATCTGGCTGTGGCTCTGAACACAGGATTGATCAAAACCGGCTCAGCCAGCCGATCCGACAGAATAGCTAAATATAACCAGCTTTTACGTATTGAAGAAATATTGGGTAATTCGGCGTCCTACCTTGGTGAAGATTTTAGGTTTATTTAAATCGTATGCTGACGCTAATCCGTTAACCCCTTTTGATAAATCCTGAATCGTTTAGTAAGAGTTGCTCCGGCTTTCACCATCTCTCCTAAGACCCGTTTGTTGGTTTCTAACATCAGGTGAATCGCAATGACTTCAAATCCTTTTTTCTTTGCTGTTTCAATAAGTTTAGTTGCCATAACGGCATCCAGGCCGAGGCCTCTGTATCTTTTATCAATACCTCCAAGCATAAGGTCTAATTGCTTTGTTTCCTTTGCGGCTTTCAATAACTGAAACAATCCAAAAGGAAATAACCGTCCCCTGGCTTTTTGTAATCCAGGTGTTAGATTTGGAAG
>JAUXII010000174.1 GCA_030621075.1 Lentimicrobiaceae bacterium | reverse complement strand
TTGTTTTACTGTTGTTAATGGCCCCAATGCTCCTGACCTTACCATTCAGGAACTCGATCAGGAACTGATAATATATATATCAAACAGGAAAACAAACGATGCTGGTAATAATTTTAATGTGTCGTACGAAGAGTATGACTTTAATATTCAAAGCCCCGATACAATTCCTCCGGATCAAAGGTTCGACTCTACTTACAATTTTGAAGGTTATCAGGTATTTCAACTTGCAAATTCAAATGTATCTGTTGTCGACCTCGATAATCCTGATTTGGTCAGGACAGTGTTTCAGTGTGACATTAAAAATGGTATTGGCAAACTTGTGATCTGGGATTTTGATCAATATTTGAACGCAAACGTTCCTGCCCAAAAAGTGGACGGAGAAGACAAAGGAATTACTCATTCATTTGTACTTTCTCGCGATGCATTTACAGGTGAACCCCTGGTTAATCATAAACAATATTATTACCTGGCACTGGCATACGGATTTAATGAGTTTATGATTTATAGTGATGACCCAAGTGCGCAGGAACCACCAATCATTGGTTTGCAAGGGCAAAAAACACCTTATCTCGCAGGCCGAAAGAATATTTCCGTATATACAGGAATACCCCATAAAACTGTTGGGACCACACGGTTGAATTCAGGCTATGGGGATATCCCTGAAGTTAAACGATTGGCTGGGCAGGGAAATGGTGGTAATATGCTTGATTTTACTGATGAGAGTATTGATGTTATACTTGACAAACTTCCTCTGAATTAGGCCGATACCATTAATCCAACTTATTATGGTACTCCTGAATACCCGATTAATTACTTCCCCACTTATAAATCCAATGCTGGCCCTATAACGGTTAAGGTTATTGATCCGTTGAATGTTAAAGATGCAAGTTATATTCTATCATTCGATTCAATGTACCTTCAAACAGTTAAAGTTACAGGTGATTCTGATATAAGTGGAGATACTTCCTCCTTTATGGTAGCAAAATGGAAATTAATTGATGAGTCAAACGATGTTGAATATCTTGCAGACACGTTGATTTCTTACGAAAATGAACAACTTTTTCTTGATCTTGGATTCTCGATTACAATTAAACAGGTGTTTTACCCAGGTACGTATAAAATTGGAGCGGATGGTTTTGGAGACCCTGTGTATTATCCTTTAAATGAAAATAATGGATTAATTACTGCTTCTATTGAATATGCTGATAGCTCAAGAAGATGGTTAGGTGGCCTTTCAGATAATGATAATCCGGATGACCAAAACTGGATTAGATCGGGAGAGTTTGCCGCTGCTCAAGCTGATTTTAATGATTGGGATATAAAATTGGGTAGTAGCGGTACCCCTGAAGGCCATGCATATGACCCGAATGCGAATTATGAAAGCCTCCTTGATGGTACCTGGGCCCCCTATAACTTATGTGCTTCACATGTGCAATCTGATGCAGGTCCGGCTTATGGTAAGACTAATAACTTTTCAAAGCAAAAAATGAATATGTCTGACCTTGCTTCTGTTGATATTGTGATCACTCAAAACAGGTCTCATTGGACAAGATGTCCTGTTATAGAGATGTGCCCAAATTCGGAATTAGCAGAAGGGGGAGTAGCTCAATTCCTAATAAGAGCAGGACGTTCAGTTGATAAAGATGGCAACCCTTCTTCCGGTGGAGCGGAAGAAGCCAGTGATGACCCTGATGACCCCAATTATATTAACCCTACTGGTATGGGATGGTTCCCCGGCTATGCTATAAATATTGAAACAGGCGAACGGTTAAATATTGCCTTTAGTGAAGACTCATGGCTGGTTGCTAACAATGGCAGGGATATGCTGTGGAATCCAACATCTGTTGTTTGGGATTTTACCGATCCGCTTAACCCTAAATCAGTGTTTGGAGGAAGGCATTATATTTATATTTTTGCTCATACAACAGCCAAATTCTCAGACCCTTCCTATGACGTTCCTGCTTATGATGCTGGAAAGTGGCTAAGGGAAGGTTTACCTACAACTGCCATGTTTAAAAGAGAATACCTTTATTCATCTTGTATGTGGGTAAATGTTCCGCTGGCAATTGATGACGAAGAGTGGCTGTCAAATGATGTAAAAATTAAAATCCGTGTATCAAAACCATTTATGCGTTATTTTTCTGCTCCTTTGCAAGACACCTTATATTACCCGGATTCTTCTTACTATGTCATAGATGATAATTTGAAATTTAACAATAAATATCCGGCTTATTCATTTGACATGAAAGGGATGGCTGCTTCTCATGATGATATTGCAAAAGCAACTTCTGATCTTGATTTGATTAATATTGTTCCCAACCCTTATTATGCTTACTCGCCATACGAAACTGACCAACTTGATAATCGTGTGAAAATTACAAATCTTCCTCAAAAATGTATAATTACTATTTATAATATGAGTGGTACAATGATCAGGCAATTTTCAAAGGATGATGTGATGACATCACTTGATTGGGATCTTAAAAATCATGCCGGTATTCCGATTGGCAGTGGTATTTATTTGATTCATGTTAAAGCTGATGGAATAGGCGAGAAAGTGCTCAAGTGGTTCGGTTCATTAAGAGCTCCTGATTATAATGCATTTTAGTATATTAATAATATAAAATTTCATAATATGAAAAAATTTCTAAGATATTTGGTTGTGATCTTTTTAATAGGAGCTGTTTTATTTCCCACTAATAACCTTATCGCAGGGAATGAAGATAGGTCAGGCGAGGCTGGAGCATCAGAGTTGTTGATAAACCCATGGGCTCGTAGTTCTGGTTGGGGAGGAGTTAATACTGCCGGTGTTCGTGGCGTGGAAGCAATGTTTTTGAATATCGCCGGTACAGCTTTTACCCCACATACTGAACTGGTTTTTAGCCATACAAACTGGCTTAAAGGTGCAGATATTAATATATATTCCTTTGGATTGACCCAGAAAATTGGAGAGTCTGGCGTGCTGGGACTTGGCGTTATGTCAATGTCTTTTGGTGATATTCCGATTACAACTGTTGCTCTCCCGGAAGGTGGTATAGGTACATTTTCTCCAAGCCTGATGAATATTGCCCTCTCTTATTCAAGAGTTTTTTCGAATAGTATTTATGGTGGAATGCAGATAAAGATTATCTCTGAAAGCATTTCCGACATGACAGCTTCGGGATTTGCTATTGATGCTGGTATTCAGTATGTTACCGGGGAAACAGAAAATGTAAAATTTGGTATCACACTGAAAAACTGGGGCCCTACAATGAAATTCTCAGGTGATGGTTTGTCCATTCGTACATTGCTTCCCGGACAGGAAAGCCAGTTTACCCTTGAGCAAAGAGCATCCAGCTACCAATTACCTTCTCAGTTAATTATAGGATTCACATATGATATTAATTTTTCAGGGAACAGCAGATTGTCGCTTTCCGGTAACTTTGTCTCAAATGCGTTTACTAAAGATCAACTAACTGCCGGGATGGAGTTTTCGCTCAAATCATACCTTATGATCAGAGGAGCCTATACTTATGAAGAGGGTATTACGGATAACTCAAAACGATCAACTGTTTTTACCGGCCCAAGTGCTGGAATGACAGTTCAGGTACCTTTAAATAAAGAACAAGGAACAAACTTTTCTGTTGATTATTCATTCACCGCCACTGACCCGTTTAGCGGAGTTCACAGAATTGGTGCCAAATTTAATTTTTAAAGAATAACTTTTACATAATTCTTTTTAGTAATAAAAGAATTTTTCGGAGGACCCTTATTTTTTCAGGGTCTTTCGTTTTTTTGTTTTTTCTAATAAAATGCATGAAATAGGCAATATGATCGATCAACCCTGGATCAACCCTGTTTCATTTAGGCTAAAAAAATATTGACATGGGTGAAACGAAATATTATACAGAAGAAGGATTACAGAAGTTAAATGATGAATTGAATCAACTTTTAAGCGTTG
>JAUXII010000106.1 GCA_030621075.1 Lentimicrobiaceae bacterium | reverse complement strand
GTGGCAGAATTTGCCCAAATGGAAGGCGTATTGGTTCGTTACCCCTTTGGCATATCTGTCTCTCTTATTGCTGAAATGTCGGAAGATGTAATGGTAACAACCATTGTTCTGAATGCGAGTCAGGAAAATTATGTAACCAGTTTATATCAGTCGGGTGGTGTGAACCTCAATAATTGTGATTTTCTTCATGCACCCTCCGATTCTTACTGGACGCGTGATTACGGCCCATGGTATGTCATTGACGGGAATTATGAAGTAGGTATCGTTAACTTCCCCTATAACCGGCCCCGTCCCAGCGATAATGATATCCCTATTAAAATGGCTGAATTTCTTGATGTTACTCTTTTTGGAATGAATGTGATCCATACAGGAGGTAATTATATGACTGATGGACTTGGCAACTCATCATCCACTACACTGGTATGGGATGAGAACCCCGGAGTTTCTCATGAAGAGATTAATCAGTATTTGGAGGATTACCTTGGGATCACAACCTATCATGTTTTACCAGACCCATTGGGTGAATATATTGAACATATTGATTGCTGGGGGAAATTTCTTGATGTAAATAAAGTACTTATTGGCCAGGTCCCAACAAATGATCCCCGTTATGATGATTTTGAATATGTGGCTGACTACTTTGCCAATCAGTTAAGTGGCTGGGGTATGCTGTATGAAGTGTATCGTGTTTTTACACCTGGCACTTATCCACAAACACCATACACAAACTCATTGATACTTAATAATAAAGTCCTTGTTCCACTCACCGGTTCACAGTGGGACGATGAGGCTATTGAGGTTTATGAAGAAGCCATGCCCGGATACGAAATTATTGGAGTTTACGCTTCAGGTGCACCAGGCTGGGCAAACACCGATGCATTGCATTGCCGGACAAAAGGCGTGGCTGACAGAGGGATGCTATGGGTCAGGCATATGCCTTTATGGGGAAATGTATCAGAACAAACAGAACATATTATCGAAGCTACCATTGTCCCATTAAGCGGAACTGCTTTATATCCTGATTCTGTACTTGTTTACTACAAGGTTGATGAAGGAAGTTATGCTTCTGTACAAATGACAACACAGGATGATACAACATATACCGGGCTCATCCCCGGCGCTGAGCCGGGCAGCGAAATAGCTTACTATATTCATGCGGCTGACGAATCGGGCAAAAACGCTAATCATCCTTTTATTGGCGCTCCTGATCCTCATACTTTCATGGTTATAGAAAACTATGATCCTAACATCTATATTAACCCGGATGAAATTGAAACAGGTTGCCTTTCAGGTAACACCACAACTGAAACATTTACAGTTTATAATACCGGGAATATGGATCTTGAATATACAATCGACTACTCAATCTCTGTATATGAACCATTTGATTATGTAGTTACAGATAGTCCCGAAGGCAGTGCTTACAATTATAACACGTTTGATGAACTTGGCTGGACTGAATTCACGGTTGAAGATGAAGGTATTATTAGTGGATGGCAAGTGAGCTTTACCTGGTCAACAACCGGATTCCCCAATATGGGTTCCTTCCGGGCGGAATCACCTTCCGGTACTGTTACACAAATAACCGGAAGCCTGAATAACGGATCATACTCGATAGCTGTTGATGCTTTTAACGAAGAAATAATGCAAGGGACCTGGAAAATATGGATTGAGGACAGTTTTGGCGATGGCGGACATCAGGCAACAGATATTACGATTACCATAACCCGTACTTATGAGCCCGCATCATGGTTAGGTGTAAATCCGCTATCAGGAACCATTACTCCTGGAAATAATGAAGAGATTGAAGTTGTTTGTGATGCAACACTCCTTGAGGGTGGTTTGTATTTGGGAGATATTTTTGTTTACTCCAATGACCCTGATCAACCGGAAATAACTATTCCGGTATCTTTCAATGTAGAGCCGTTGGCAGACATAACAGTTGTGCCCGACTCACTGGTATTTCTCGATTTTCAGCAATGCATTGAAGGCCAACCTGTTATGATTCACAATTTAACCGATACTGAAATAACCATTAATTATATCACCCCGGAAGGATGGGAGTTTTTTTATTGGTATATTGATCCCTGGGGAATAACGTTACCTTATGACCTTCCTCCGGGTGACTCACTTGAGCTGGTAGTGAAAATTGGTATCCCGGTCGCCTCTATGGGTGTATTATTATGTGATACATTATTTATTGAAACCAATGCAAGCACACATAAAGTAACTATTAAGGTTGATTCAGACCTGGTTAGTATCGCTGATCCGGATCATTCGGCTCCATTAAAGCTAACCAATTATCCCAATCCCTTTTCAGGTTCAACAACCATTGCCTTTGAAGTGGGTGAACCGTCAAATGTCGCTTTGGATATATTTAACTACCAGGGACAATTGATCAATACACTGCTCAATAAAAATTTATTACAGGGTGTCCATTCCGTCATCTGGAACGGGACAGATTATAATGGGGATGCCGTTTCCAGTGGAATTTATATTTACAGGCTCAGCATTGGGGAAACTGTTTCAATGAAAAAAATGTTATTAATGAAATAAGATCTAAGTTACTCCGGTTGTCAGGCTAAACCGCCTGACAACCAAGTGTTAAAAATTGTTAATTCCTTGTTATTGAAGAAAAAAACAGACAAAAATATTTTAAGAATTCCAATTAATTACATACATTTGCCGTTAATTACCACTAATCTAAAACTATAACATTATGAAGACCAAAACTTTATTAAGTATTTTCGCAATCGCATCCGTTTTACTGATCGTGAGTTGTAACAGTACACCGAATCCGGATAAGGTCGTATTAAACGATAAAAAAGACTCAATCAGTTATGTGATTGGACTTGATTACGGTACAGGGTTACAGCGTCAATTTGTTGATTACAATCCTGAGGCCATGTACAAAGGACTTGTGCATGCTCAAAATGGAGAAGATCTTTTTTCTGACTCAATTAAACTACTCCTTATAACCGATATTAATCAGGGGATAGAGCAGAGACGTCAAAATGATTTTAATACAGAGCTGGAAAAAACTAAACAAGCAAGCGTCGAATTCATTGAGCTGGTTAAGGTTCAGGAAGGAGTTATTCAACTGCCTTCAGGCTTGCTATATAAAATAATTGTTAATGGCATTGGAAATACCAAACCCGCTGCAAGCGACAGTGTTGTTGTTCATTACCGCGCAAACCTCACTGATGGAACATTGGTTGACGAAACCTATGGCCGCCTGCCAACCCGGTTCCGTTTAACATCTGTTATGTTAGGCCTTGCGGAAGGGATACAGTTAATGAACCCGGGAGCAATTTACGAATTTATTATTCCACCGGAGCTTGGCTTTGGTGATCAAAATTTCGTGGATGAGACCGGAAATGTTCTCATTCCTGCCGGATCAGCATTGGTCTATAGAATTGAATTGATCAATATCGAAAAATAGATTTCCCAATCCAAAAAAAATAATAAAAGCCCACTGGTATTGAATATCAGGAGGGCTTTTTTTATTTCTACCAATATTTTTTTTCTAACAGAACAGAAGGGTTATTATCTTTGTCGGATAATAGGAGGAGTCAGTATATAAAATTATGAAAAACAATACTATATACATAGTGCTATTTATTTATGCAATCATAGCCACCCTTACAATATTATTTTTTGATGGTACTGGTGATGCAGGAGATAGTATTCAGCATTACCTGTTTGCAAAATTTGCTCCTCTTCATCCACATCTTTTCTTTAATCATTGGGCAAAACCTGTTTATGTATTATTAGTTAGCCCTTTTGCTCAATTCGGATTTATCGGAGTAAAGATTTTCAATGCAATTGTATCATTGTTAACCATTTTTTTTACATTCAAAATAGCCCAAAAATTAAACCTCAAAAATGCAATTATTGCTGCTCTGTTTTTAATATTCTCTCCGCTTAATTTTGCGCTTACTTTTTCAGGACTGACAGAACCTTTATTTGCTTTATTTATTAGCATTAGTATATATGCCATATTAAAACATAAATATATAGCTGCATGCTTAATTGTTTCGTTTCTGCCTTTTATTCGTTCAGAAGGTTTAATTATTATTGGTGTTTTTGCATTCTATTTTCTACTGAAAAAAAAATGGAAATTAATTCCGCTACTCCTTTTTGGAAATGTTGTGTATTCGATTGCCGGCTTTTTTGTTTATAATGATCTTCTTTGGGTATTTAATAAAATCCCTTATGCCCATTTGAGCAGCACATATGGCAGTGGTAGGCTATTTCACTTCATAGAACAATTGATTTATGTTATTGGAGTACCAATATACATTCTATTTTTGATTGGTGTTATTAGTATAGTCTGGAAGTCTGTTAAAAAGAAAGCAACTCTTGAACTACAAATTTTGGTTTTCCTTGGTTTTTTGTCCTTCATTTTTGCTCATACTCTTTTTTGGTATCTCGGTATATTTAATTCAATGGGCTTAAAAAGAGTGTTGATCGGGGTTATGCCGCTGATATCAATAATTTCGCTTTTTGGCTTTAATTTTATTACTGAAGAAATTTTCAAAAACAAAAGAATCCCGAAACTAATTACCCAGGGTTTATTGATTGCATATATTGTAATATTTCCTTTCACCAAAAATCCGGCTGCAATTAATTGGGAAAAAGATTTTAAGCTTTCAAAAGATCAGCAATCTGCAATTCAGGTAGCTGATTATATCACGCAAAATATCGGGACTGATCACCGCTTTGTTTTTGCTCATCCCTACTTAAGCGAAGTGCTTAAAATTGACCATTTTGACTGTGATAAACGCCTGGAATTAACCCATGACTTTATGAATCACATTAAATCAGGAGATATTATAATTTGGGAAAATTGGTTTTGTATAGTTGAACATGGCGTAAAAAAAGAATACCTTGATAATATTTCAGAACTGAATAATCTTTACAATTTAAGTGTTAAAAGAAAAGGAGGTGAAGTGCTTTATTCGGTTTATATACGAAAATAAACTTCTCGCGTTTATTTCTACTATCGTATCACTTCCGGGAAATACCAATCCCTGTTAAATAAAATCGTATATATTAAGCATTAGCCCAACTTACAGACTTTCCCTTATGGGTGTCCCAATGAGGAAAACAGGTGATGTTATCAGATCCCGGGGCAAGTCTGCAAAAAGAATCAGTGTTGCATCCATAATCAGATCCCAGATCAAGTCTGG
>JAUXII010000126.1 GCA_030621075.1 Lentimicrobiaceae bacterium | reverse complement strand
TTCAAGTAATACATGGAATTTTTACAATTGACAGCTAAATGGTTTTTCTGAAATATGAAAGCTATATTTTTATTAGTGTTTGTTTATAAAGTCGGGTATATAAAAATTAAAACAAATTGCCTATGGAAAAACCCTAAAAAAAATTAACTTAAAAAAAATCGGGAAATGCTGATGACATTTCCCGAAAAACGCCTTTAATTAAAACTAATGTTTCCCTGTACTAACTGAAACATTAGAGTATTATTAACTAAAAACATACAAATTTATGAAAAATAATAGTAGAAAATGTATGTTTTCTATTAATATCAATAGAAACATACTAAAAATCTTAATGGTTATGAAACTAACAACCTTCTTCTTTCTAATAAGCATTCTGGGTGTTGCGGCAAGGGGGTATTCTCAGCATGCACGTCTGAACTTATCCCTTCAGGATGCTACCATTCAGGACCTTTTCCGGGAAATTGAGAAACAGAGCGAATTCAATTTCTTCTATAAAGACGACCAGATAGATGTAAATAAAATGGTCAGCATCGAAACTGATAACAGTTTAATCGGGGAAGTTTTAAACCAGGTCTTTGAAAACACCGATGTTTCTTATACAGTTGTTGAAAAAGTAATTGTTATTACTCCGAAGAAAGAACAACAAGACTTCAAGGTTACCGGAACCGTTACAACTTCAACAGGTGAGACACTCCCGGGTGTTACTATTTTGGTGAAGGACACTCAAAAAGGAACTATTACCGGCACCGATGGTAAATTCGCCATTGAAGTCCCGGATGCCAATTCGGTTTTGGTATTTTCTTATGTTGGTTATAGAACACAGGAAGTAAATATTAACGGAAGATCTGTTGTGGATGTGATCCTGGAAGAAAGTATTGAAGCGTTGGAAGAAGTTATTGTTGTTGGTTATGGCACCCAAAAGAAAGCAAATCTTACAGGCGCTGTTGACCATGTAACCAGTGAAGCTTTTGAAAATCGGTCGATGACTAATCTTACGCAGGGACTTTTGGGAGTTATGCCTAATTTGAATATCAAACTTCTTGATGGAAAACCAAATCAAGCACCAAGTTATAATATCAGGGGAACTACTTCTATTGGACAAGGTGGAAATGCTTTGGTTTTGATTGATGGAGTAGAGGGTGATCCGAGTATGATTAACCCCAATGATATTGAAAGCATTTCATTATTAAAGGATGCGGCATCAGCCTCAATCTATGGAGCAAGAGGGGTATTTGGCGTAGTGCTTATTACTACTAAAAATCCTGTAAAAGGCGAAACCAGTATTACCTACTCATCGAGTTTATCATTAAAACAACCAACCGCAGTTCCCGATTTTGTTACGGATGGATATACCTGGGCGAAAATGTTTACCGAAGCATTTATAAATTGGGAAAATCAGTTCCCTCAGAAAGTAAATAAGACAATGAGATTTTCCCAGGAATATCTGGAAGAATTGAAAAGAAGATCGGAAAATCCTGATTTACCAAGGGTTGAAATTAATCCGGTTAACGGCGAATATGTATATTACGCAAGTACTGACTATTACAGCGAATTATATAAGGATTATAGTACCGGGACCGAACATAATATTTCAATTTCGGGTAGTAGCGAAAATACCAGCTTCTTATTGACCGGAAGGTACTTTGGTCAAAATGGAATATTTAGATACAATTCAGATGATTATGAACTATTAAATTTACGGGTTAAAGGATTTCTCCAGGTATTTCCATGGTTGTTAATTAACAATAATTCAGGGTATTCGGACATGACCTATCATAATCCAATGAATGTTGGCGAAGGATCTGGTATCTGGAGGAACATAGCTGATGAAGGCCATCCCATGTCTCCGATGTTCAACCCCGATGGAACACTGACACATACATCAGTTTATAATATTGGTGATTTATGGTATGGGAAAAATGGTATCGATACCCGTAAACGGGTGTTCAAAAGCACAAGTGGATTCTTAGCCCAGTTCCTTGACAATAAATTCCGGATAAAGGGTAATTTCACTTTTCAAAACACCGATAATAATGAAAAAAGGGTACGGGTTCCTGTCCCCTACAGTAAAATGCCTGATGTAACTGCGTATGTTGGAACCAAGTACAATGATATCAGGGATATTTACAGGGAAACTCAATACCTGGCAACAAACTTTTATGGGGAATATGAAAATACTTTTAAAGAGAATCATTATTTAAAGGCAATGGCAGGTTATAACTATGAACAGTCAACCTACACAAGGCTTTTGGTTTCAAGAAACGGACTTATCTTCGAAGATGCAATAGATATTAATTTAGCATTGGGGCAGGATATTAATACTGAAGGAGGCTGGGAAAAATGGAATATTCTTGGTGGATTTTCAAGGATTAACTATTCCTATAAAGACAAATACCTGATCGAAATTAATACCCGTTATGATGGTTCTTCAAAATTTCCTGAAAATGAGAGATTTGCTTTATTCCCTTCTTTTTCTGCCGGATGGAGAATCTCAAATGAGTCGTTTTGGAAAGTGCCTGATCAAATAATTTCAAATGTTAAAATTCGGGCATCTTATGGTTCTCTGGGAAATGGTAACATTGCTTCTTATGTGTATCAGGAGCAATTCTCAATATCTCAGTCAGGAGATGTCATTAATGGTGTAAGACCGCAATATACAAGCCGCCCAAGTGTGCTTCCTTACGGACTTACTTGGGAAACTTCAACAACCAAAAATATCGGATTAGACATAGCAATGGCTTCAAACAAGTTAATATTTGTAGGTGATGCTTATATTCGAAATACGACCGATATGTTTACAATCGGAATGACCCTTCCTGCTGTTTTTGGTACAACTCCTCCAAAGGGAAATTACGCTGATTTAGAAACCAAGGGATGGGAAATAATGTTATCATGGAGAGATAGATTTAATATTAAATCAAAACCTCTTAACTACAATATAGGTTTTACCCTTGCAGATAATAAATCTGTAATTACCAAGTATAATAACCCTGAGTACGTTTTATCCGATTATTATGAAGGAATGGTAATTGGTGAAATATGGGGGTATATTTCAGAAGGATTTTTTACATCTCAGGAAGATATCGACAGCCATGCAGACCAGAGTAAATTTAAATCCACTTCATGGGGGCAATATTTCCCGGGTGATATTAAATTGCAGGACACAAATGGTGATGGCATTGTTGACCCTGGAACCAACAGGTTGGACAATCCCGGCGACATGTCAATAATCGGAAATAGTGCCCCACGATATATCTATGGAATTAAACTGGGTGCTGATTGGAACAATTTTTTCTTCTCAGCATTTTTCCAGGGAGTTGGAAAACAGGATTGGTGGCCAAGTAGGGAAGCCAGTATTTTCTGGGGCCACTACAACAGGCCTTATAATGATCCACCAAAATGGCACATTGATAATCATTGGACTGAAGATAATCCTGATGCTTATCTTCCAAGGTATGTTTCGCGTCTTGCAAATCGTACCGGTGGCATACTCAGGGTACCTCAGACAAGATACCTTCAGAATATAGCCTATGTCCGATTGAAAAATATTCAGTTTGGATATAACTTACCAAAAAACCTTATTTCAAAAATAAAGGCAGATAATGTCAGGATATATTTTTCAGGTGAAAATCTTTTAACGTTGTCCCCGCTTTACAAATATTCACGTGATTTAGATGTTGAAAGTACAGGACCATCCGATCAGTTATTTACCTCCGGCAATTCCGGGGATGGATATAACTACCCGATGATGAAAAATGTAACGTTGGGTTTATCTGTAACCTTCTAAATTATTACTTTAAAATTTATAGTTATGAAAAAACAATATTTATGGCTTTTCCTTATTTTTACGCTGTTTGTTAGCTGCGAAGATCTATTGGAACAAATTCCTCAAGACACTACTTCAAAAAGTGCAGTTTTTGGCAGCGAAAAGGGATTGGAATTATATTCCTATTCATTTTATGATATCCTTCCAAGTGCTAATAATATTCATACTTGTGATGCAATGTCTGATTATGGAGCACGAAGAGATGTACCTGATTTTTTAAAAGTTGGTGGATATGACCCAAACACAACTTGCAATACATCTGCATCAGGTTATAATTTAGTCGCACTGGGGCCCGATTGGAATTGGGGATGGGGATCGTTACGAAATCTCAATTACTTTATAGTGAATTGTAACGATCCGGGCATTCCTGTTGAAACGAAACAACATTATATCGGATTAGCAAAATTTTTTAGAGCATTTTTCTACTTTGAAAAGGTGAAAAGGTATGATGATGTCCCCTGGATTGGCAAACCTCTTGATGTTGAAGACCCAGAATTATTTGCAGCTCGTGATTCGCGTACTCTTGTTATGGACTCAGTTTTGGCAGATATTGACTATGCATGTCAACATATTAAAACCATCAGTGACGGATCGCGCAGTTTGATTACCAAATATGTTGCTTATGCTTTTAAAGCAAGAATATGCCTGTTTGAGGGAACCTTTAGAAAATATCACACAAACCTGGGGCTTGAAAGCACTGCTTCTGCCTGGCTTACCCAAGCTGCAACTGCTGCTAAAAAGGTAATGGATGAATCGGGTTTCAAAATTTATGATGGTGCCGGAACCGATATGTCTTACCGGCAATTATTTACCAGTCCTGCTCCGGTTCCTGATGAGATAATGCTTGCAGTAATTATGGATGAAGCATTAGGTGAGACTCATGCTGCAAACTGGTATTACACCAGCGCAACAACAGGAGTTAGATTCAGTTTTATCCGGACATTCATTAATACTTATTTAAACATTGACGGAATCCCTTTTACAAACGAT
>JAUXII010000267.1 GCA_030621075.1 Lentimicrobiaceae bacterium | reverse complement strand
GGAGCCTGAGATCAGCCGTATCAGCATCAAGCTCATGATGGCTAAAAACAAACTGGCTTGACTCAACTTCTGTTTGTTCGATTGTAACAAGGCCTCGTCCGGTTAAGCTTTCAGGAGTTAACACCAGGTTTCCATCCAACAAGGCTTCATTATTATACATGTTAAAAGGATTTTCCTGACCATTCACAATCAGCATTGAATCTGAATATGGAAGCCAGTGCAGGAAAGCATCATACGATAGCACTGATGGGTATTCTGTTATGCCGATTTGTTCATCAATAATAAATGTTTCCGTTGCAGCATTAGCAGAATCAGGATAAAAAATAAATGCATCGGATGTCGTGGTTGCAGTTAGGTATGCTAACACCCCGTCACCAATCAACGCTTTGTTGCTTAATTGGATGTCGTTATAAAAGGTGCCTTTTCCTCCGTATACCGGATAACCCTCTTCTGGTGTAAGTTGATGAAAGCCAAGCGAATAGTCTTCCTGTACCTTGATGGGTTGTTCTATTACAGGGAAAATACCTGCCGAAATGAGTTTCCCATCAAATGCTATGGCTTCTGTAGAAAATGTTTTAAGACTGTCGAAAGTGAAAGGATAAACCTGAAAGTAAAAAGTATCTCTTTTATATGCTCCGTTTCCTATTTCCTGATCGTCATAATAGACATACGACTCCTCATGGCTAATGAAATATGGATAATTGGGATAAGACTGCAGGCTTGATTTATTTTGTGGGTTATCAATCCATAAAGTACCTGTTAGATCTTCAATGGCAGACTGAACATGGATTTTACCTACTCCAAACGGTGTGTAAACTGGAACATCCAGGGTTAATGAGTCAATAACAGGCATATTCAAAAGAAATGAATCGTAATCAAAAATGCAATTGCTGGCATAGAAATGCAAATACCCTGCATCAATTTGACCGGAGAAAAGGATGTTTCGATCCTTTTTCATGACAACGCGATTGGCTCTGGGATAAATATAAACTTGCTGAGAATCACTAAGGAAGACTTCCGGAACACCTTTTATGGTCAGATCAAATGAATTTATGTTTAAGCTTGCATTGCTTTCACCTTTAACAAAGGAGTTGAATCGAATCACATCATAATCGATTTTTTTATTTTTTGCATCAACATGTTGAAATAATTTATCTTTTATTTCAATAAAGTCTTTTTGGGAATCATAATTTAAGTAACCATCTGCTGTCAGGTTGATGAGCAGTAATCTGATTTGATCCTGTGATAATTTCATATGTTCGGCAAGCTCATAAACAAAAAACTGTCTGGAGCTGTTATTTCTGCAAAAGTTTCTTATTATCACCAGTGGGTGATCATCTGAAATACCGGCAATCCTGTCGAAGCGCTTTTCCGAATAAAAATTGTTTGATTCAAAAGTTGCTCTGCTCTCGGTATTCAGGCCTTTGATTTTTTCCATCCGAATAATTGAATCGTTCAATTTCCAGTTCATCGTTTCAAAGTACATATCTATTTCATGGTATGTATTAAAAAATGGACTTAACGAAACGCCCTCCTCATTACGGATCAGGGTTAACTCTTTATTGTCATTGAGGTATCTTGCCTGCAACAAAGGATGATAGATTGAGTCGGTATCGAAATAGATAGTAACGGAAGCCTGTTTTGACGCTAAACGATCTTTTCTGATACTAAACCGTTTAGACCTAAGTACCAGGAATTCTTCATTTTTACGTTTAAAAATAATTTGCGCATCCCGATCATTATTCCCTGTGCCCAAAAACCTGTTTCCTTCCATTGAGAAACCACCATCATAGTCAACATTATTAAAAAGATTAATGATCTGAATTCTGGTAGTATAAGATGTGAATTGTGGGTAGGTGGCATTTTCCGCATTGGTATTTGCTTTTACTTTATCGTGTAATTTCCCCAAAAGCGGCTGTTTAAATTTTTTGCTGTTGAAATATAATACTGAGTCTGCTATATAGTTTGAAAACTGTAACTTAATGGAATATTGCGCTAGCCTGGCAAACACCTCGGTCTTGTCAAACCCGGCTCTTTCCCAGGTAACAAGACCATTTGTTCCTTGCCATAAATTCGATAGAGGAAGAAAGATACCATTTGTGTTGAATATATGGATGCTGTCTCTGCTTGCAAAACAAATGAGCGTAACATTTTTCAACCTGAAATAGGGTACAGTGTCGTAATTGAATGAATAATTCCCATTTCGAAATACCCAGTTATTCCCTTTCTTGTTATAGAGGAAATTACTTTCAAACAGATTGCTAACTGATTCAAGGAAGGCTGGAAGATTACGTCTTTTCTTTGTAGTTATTAAAGGCGGTAAGCTTGAATGAAATGCGTCAAGTTCGGGTTCGGAATTTTCTTTCTTAACAAAATAATAAACACTTTTTAGGTAGAAATAGAAATAAGGATAAGGCTTCATCTTTTCACGCAGCATCATATTGGAAGTTTGATAAACCTTTTCACGTTGTTCCGTAGAAAATGAGCCGAACCTCCATTCCCCTTCAAACTTATCGAGCATCTCTCTTATCTCTTTTTTTCTGGCGTTACTGGCATCGTGAAAGAAAGCTCTTAACTCACTCATGAATATTTCCTGGTCAGGAGTAAATTTTTCAATTTCCTGTGAATGGGCTTCAGCAAAACAGGATACTATCAGGCTAATGATGAAAAAGCACCTGAATGCCAGCGAATATGTGGAGTTATTCTTCATTATAAACCTTTTTAGTTAACACTACAGCTGCCCAATTTTTTTTATTGATCGAATAACTGAATTCCAATCCGTTTTCTTGTGCGGTTTTTTTTATAATGGTTATATCTTTGGTCAGAAAGCCACTCAATACAAGTGCCCCATCTGTATTTAAGCAATTTTCATATACAGGAATATC
>JAUXII010000077.1 GCA_030621075.1 Lentimicrobiaceae bacterium | reverse complement strand
GGGCACAAACCTATTATGTAATTTATGACTTCGTTGAAAATGAACTGAACCTGACTTATCCCATTGGAGGTGAATCTTTCGCTCCGGGAGAAATTGAAACAATCCGTTGGGATGCATTTGGAGATGATGAACATTTTATGCTTGAATATAGCATTGATGACGGACAAACCTGGAAATTGATATCCGATGATATTGATGCCAATAACAGGTATTATAACTGGACTACGCCTAATTCCCAAACAGGAAAAGCCCACATCCGCGTTACCCGGGCATCACAATCATCGCTTAATGAGGTAGCTTTTTCAATCATGACAGTGCCTCAGAACCTGATGGCGGATTGGGCATGTACCTCTTCGTTTCATATACATTGGGATGAAGTGTTTGGAGCTACAGGCTATGAGGTGAGCTTGTTGGGAGAAAAATACATGGACCCGGTTGGAACTACCAACCAAACATCTTTTATTATAAATGAGTTTAATCTCTTCACAGAAGATTGGTTCTCTGTTAAAGCATTAGGCCCTGATGGAGCTTCCAGCCGTCGTGCTGTTGCCGCTTTGCGTAACCCCGGATTATTTAGCTGCTATCCACAAGATGCTAAAATGGAAAATATTTTACTCACCGATTGGGGATATTATTGTGAAAGCATGAATCTATATGATGTACCGGTTGAGGTGGAGATTGAAAATTTTGGTGAAGAAGAAATAGCTGATTTTTTAGTCAGTTATCAATTAAATGAGGGTGATATTTTTTCAGAAACATTTTCCGGTAGCCTTGATCCTGACAGCAGTGTGATTTTTTCTTTTGAAGAGTTGATAGATATCTCCGAATCTGGAACATATTTTATAAAAGCCTGGGTTTCACTTGATACCGACGATAATCCGGAGAATGATACAATTAGTAGTTATTTTGAGGTGTTGCCTGGTGATATTCTCCCTGCTCCATTTATTCAGACATTTGACGCCTTTGAAATTTGTTCCTCTTTTCCTACTTGCGAACTCGTTACGTGTGATTTAAGTGAGGGTTGGGTAAATGCCGAAAACCTTGTTTTTGATGATATTGACTGGAGAACCTTTCAGGGACCTACCACAACTTACGGAACAGGCCCTGTTGTTGATCATACAACCGGAACAGCAGAAGGTAAATACCTGTATCTTGAACCATCTGTACTTTGTTTTTCCAAGGAAGCCTCATTAATATCTCCCTGCATAGATATTCAGGGAATGAATCAACCCTGTTTGAATTTTTGGTTTCACGCTTATGGCAAAGATATTGGCAGGTTGCAGGTTGACCTTTTATCAGGAATAACCATCCACAAAGATATTATGGTACCAATTATCGGTGCGCAAGGTAATGAGTGGCAAGAAGCTTATGTTGATCTTTCTGCATTTAATGGACAAAAAATAGCCCTTCGCTTCAGGGGATATACAGGTATTGGACAGAAAGGTGATTTTGCTATTGATGACCTGGCAATTACAGATATTGAAGGGATCAGTAGTGCTTTTGGAAAAAATTCCACAAGCCTTCATCTATATCCCAATCCGGGCACAGGTAATTATTTTATTTCAATTACTAATATTTCGGGGAACCCTGTGGAGATTAATATCACTGATATGTTTGGTAAAGTAATTTATAATCAAGCTTTTAAGAATCCTGGTAAAACCTTTAATCATCAAATAGATATTTCAACTGTTGCCAATGGGATTTATCTCCTGACTTTACTTGATGGAGATACGCTATATAGAGTTAAACTAAGCAAAATGTAAGGCAGCAACAAAAAATCTTTTTCACTCCCTTGTTCCATTCACCTTTATTCATTATATTTGAGCCAAAGTTGGTTTTGGCTGTTTTATGTAGAGATTTTTGCATATCAAATACCAAACAGTAAGTATTTTATAATTTATTTTTTTCTTAAACGATGGATACTTCTCTTGAGTTAAAGCTGGAACAGAGATATACCTGCAAAATTTCTGATAGCTCACAAGATGTTATTGCAGGCTGTTCATTAAGTGAGAATGTGTATTTCAACAGAGATCATAACCACCCGGATGATAAACACGCCGTTTCTGTATTGAGGGAGCATGGTGAAAAAATTGGATATATAAGAAATGACAGTAAGCTTGCCCGGCATCTGGATAGAGAAGGGGAATATCTGGCAACAGTAAATAAGATTATTGGAGGGCCTAACTTTTTTCAACGGACTTTTGGTTTAAAAGGGAAAGACTATTCCTGTATACTTGAAATCGTATTAAGCAATTTAGATCTTGAAAAGCATCAATTGTTTATTAATGGAGATCGTGAAATTTCCAAAATAATTTTACGGGCTGAATCACATACTAAAGATAATCCCAAATTAGCTGTGAAAAACTACCAACAGGCTATAAATGCTATAGCTAAATACGATCAGCAAGGAACAAAAGCACAGGCCTGGCGACGCTCTAAAATACCGGTAAACAAACTTTCAATGATGTTGGAAAAACAAGGTAAACTAGCTGAGGCCCTTGAAATTATTGACTGGTATCGTGGTTATGATGACTATGTTGGTATTGACAAGTATGACCTTGATATGATCCAAAAGCGTATGAAACGGATCAAAAAGAAATTGGTAGTTACCAGTTGACAATATCCGGCGTTTTGGAATTTATTTTGATACTTGCTTTTTTAGTCGCTTGTGAACCAAAAATCAACAAATTTCCCCATCAAAAAGTAATGCAAATTTTTATACTTTTGCACCACAAAAAAAAACATTGAAGATACTATTTAATAAAAAATTTTTAGAGCACAATGTTGACTCTGAAGCTGAAGGAGCATACCGGGTTCAGGATTTTGATGATATTCCTGAATCTGCTTATGATGGCGAAGCATTTTTCTCATTAGTGCATGATCCCCATTATATCGAATCAATTAAAGAAGCTTGTAGAAATCACGAAATTGAGGCTGAGGTGGAATTAACTCCTGATAGCTATGAAGCAGCAAAGCTGGCAGTCGGACTGGCTGTCCAGGCTGCTGACCAGGATGATTTTGCTGTTATCCGGCCTCCCGGACATCATGCCGGACGAGCTCGTGCTGCCGGGCTTTGCCTTTTTAATAACATCGCCATTGCTACCCAAAAATTAGTTAATGAAGGGAAGAAAGTTTTCATTCTTGATATTGACGGGCACCATGGAGATGGTACGCAATCGATTTTTTATGATTCCGATAAAGTCCTTTATTGCTCCATACACCAGTTGTATGCTTATCCCTTTTCAGGCTTTTCTGATGAAAAAGGAGTAGGAGCAGGGGCAGGATTTACATTGAACTTCCCGTTGATAGCAGGTAGCGGCGACAAGGAATTTCTTGAAGCTGTTAATGCCGGGATTATGAAAGCCAAAGCGTTTAAAGCAGATGTAGTTGGTGTTTCGGTTGGCTTTGACGGATACGAGAAAGACAGGATTTTACAGCTGAATTATAGTTTAAAAGCGTATGATGAGTGTGGTTTCAGGCTGAGAAGAAATTTCAAACACATTTTTGCCGTTCTCGAAGGAGGTTATCACTTTGATATAAGAAAATGCGTTGATCGTTTTATCGATGGCGTAAATCGTGGAAGCCGGCCATCTAAAATAAAATGGGACGAGAATATGTCGATTGGGTAACTCATCGTAACACGAGTGCCAGTCAGGTGTTTCACCTGACTGAATTAAAAACTGAATTAATGCTTGCTTTCATAAAAACCAGAAAACCAATCTTATCTAAATCATTAATTTTTTCGTTAATGCCCTGGCTATTGCTATTGATGACCATTTGTTTTATGACTGGCATGAGTTGCATGAAACGCACGAACGATTATTCTATTCAACCTGTACCTTTTACCTCTGTTAAAGTAACGGACCAATTCTGGGCACCAAGGATAAAACGAAACCATGATGTTACTATTCCTATTGCCTTTGAAAAATCAAGGGAGACAGGAAGAATAAAAAATTTCAAAGTAGCCGGCGGATTAGAGCATGGTGGCTTTTGTTCGCTCTATCCATTTGATGACTCCGATGTATTCAAAATTGTTGAAGGAGCCTGTTATTCCATCCAAACTTATCCTGATTCAGACCTGGAAGCTTACATTGACACATTGGTATATTATTTTGGTGAAGCACAGGAGGATGATGGCTATCTGTACACAAACCGCACAATTCTTGGTGATAGTGCGCATAAATGGGCTGGAAAGGAAAGATGGGAATTGGTGCATGAGCTTAGCCACGAATTATACAACCTGGGTCATATGTTTGAAGCTGCCGTGGCCCATTATCAGGCTACCGGTAAAAGGGATTTTTTAAATATAGCTATCAAGGCGGCTGATCTGGTGGACAGGGATTTCGGCACGGGTAAGATAGAGCTTGTTCCCGGTCACCAGGAGATAGAAATAGGATTAGTAAAGCTTTACAGAGTAACCGGAGATAAGAGATACCTTGACCTGGCCAGGTTTTTCCTTGATTCACGTGGGCCTGGTGGCGAAACATATTCGCAGGCTCATGAAAAAGTTATTGATCAGAATGAAGCTATTGGTCATGTTGTTAGAGCCATGTATATGTATTCGGCCATGGCTGATGTGGCTGCACTGGAAAATGATGATTCATACACGGAGGCCATTGATAAAATATGGGAAGATGTTGTTTTTAGAAAATATTACATAACAGGTGGTGTTGGAGCCTCTCGCCATGGGGAAGCTTTTGGTGAAGCCTACGAACTTCCGAACCTGGAGGCTTACTGCGAAACATGTGCTGCTATTGGAAATGTTTTCTGGAATTACAGGCTTTTTCTCCTTCATGGCACGTCCGGGTATTATGATGTTTTAGAAAGAACATTGTATAATGGACTAATTTCGGGTGTTTCTTTAACTGGTGATCGTTTTTTCTATCCCAATCCGCTTGAGTCCTATGGACAGCATGAAAGAAGCCCCTGGTTTGGGTGTGCCTGTTGTCCGGCTAATATCACCCGGTTCATTCCCTCAATACCCGGATACATTTATGCTAAGAAGGCCGACCGTTTATATGTTAATCTTTTTATTGAAAGCACCGCTGATATTGAACTCAATGGTGAAATGCTTGAAATAAAGCAAAAAACCCTATATCCATGGGAAGGTATAGTTGAAATCGAGCTAAAGCCGGAAAAAGCCATCGCATTTGAACTGTTTATTCGCATCCCGGGCTGGGCCATGAACAGACCGGTACCGAGCGACCTTTATAGGTTTTATGAAGATAGTAATCTGAAAGCAACGTTGTTTGTCAATAATCAAAAGCAAGAGATTACGTTACAGAAAGGGTATGCGGTATTAAAACAAAAGTGGAACCGGGGCGATATTATCAGGCTTGAGTTGCCCATGCCTGTTCGGAAAGTAATAGCCCATGAAAAGGTCAAAGCCGATAGTGGCAGGGCGGCTTTACAACGAGGACCAGTAGTTTATTGCCTGGAATGGCCGGATAACATTGACAGGCAGGTATCCAAAATCAAACTTGATCCCGAAACAAAATTATCGGCTGACTATCAGCCGGATTTGCTTGATGGTGTATATGTTATTAATGGGAAAACACCCGGACATGACAGGATTTCTCCCAATGATCCGGAAATAATTTTTCATGAATTTACAGCCATACCTTATTATGCCTGGGCTAACCGGGGACCAGGCGAGATGACCGTCTGGATGACATCTTTTTAAAAAAGGATGTCATCCCTGTTTTTCCTCAAAGATCTTTAATGTATAACCTCGACCGTTTATGCAGCCTGTGGTCAAAATAAGCCCATTGAGC
>JAUXII010000304.1 GCA_030621075.1 Lentimicrobiaceae bacterium | reverse complement strand
GGGCTGGCCCCTGGCGGGATCATCACATTAATTTTAAACCGGTTTCCGGCAATCTTCTCAATAAAATATTTTTGAGGTAAAATGCTTACTGTGATTATCTTTCCCGGGATTTCTGTTTTAGAATGACATCCTGCAAAAACCACTATCCAACATACAAGCAGGAAATTCCTGAGTATGATATTGCTTTTCAATTGTCTGTTTTTATTGTTAATTAGATTAAATCCCAGTAGTATTCAAATTCCCAAGGCTTACGGTTATTGTTCGTGTCTGGGTTCGATCTTCATCATTATAGAGGTTTAATGTTACTTGTAAATGAAGATTGTAAATAATCAACACTGTTTCTTTCGATTGAATTTTTCCAATTTGTAAGATATCAGAATTAATAATACCATACCTTCTTGATGGTTCACTTTCAAATACTTCATCTTTTAGGATATCCTTCTGGCAAGTATCATAATTTTTTTTGAACACATTAATATTGATGATGTCCATCATGGTTATTATCTGTAAATTCTCTAATCCATCAATGTTCTGCATAAACCATGAATGTACATTCTCATCAATCAAACACCGGTTGAGGTTATCCTTAATTAAAATTCTTGCATTATTGATTATGGCCCTTCCATAATAATTGTTTTCAAAGGAATATATTTTATCGTATGTTATTGCATATCTTAAGTTGATAGGGCCAATAATCTTCCTTAATCGTGGATAAAAATGAAAAGAATTAAATATACGTAGGGTGATTGCAAGGTTACTTGCGAAAAGCAATGCATGCAACGGGGTGTCAAAAATGAGAAATCCTCCATCACCGGTGCTTATGAAGTTTTTTTCAATTGATTCGGCAGAGGATTTTTGAAAAATAAACTTATGGTTGGCCAAACACTGCTTAATCGTGGTTTCAAACAGTGTTTTAAAGACAAATGGGAGCAAGGTTTGTTCAAATTCACCAAATAAACTGTATTGGAATATGTCGATACCCAAAACAGATTTACATCCTATGTTATCAGATTGAATGTATCTTTTTAATTTTTTCGAAAGATCCTTCTCATCCGGAATGACGATAGTCTTGTCAAAAACAACCCTTTTGTCATTTTCATTTAGAATGTCCTGAATGTTGCTGTTATGCAGTGTTTTAATAGGTTTGCTCATAAGTGATTCTTATTAAGTAGTGATTTTATGTGTTCGGTGTGATTTATTAAATGGTAAAGTTACTTATTATGTTTCAATTTTCCCTTAAGGAAATACCCGGTATAAGAATTATTACTTTGTGCCAAATCTTCAGGAGTGCCCTCAAAAACAACATCACCCCCTTCTTCTCCACCACCCGGCCCCAGATCAATGACCCAATCAGCACATTTGATTACGTCCAGATTATGTTCAATAACTATTATAGAATGCCCTTTTTCGATAAGTGCATCAAATGAACGCAGTAATTTTGAAATGTCGTGGAAATGCAAGCCTGTTGTGGGTTCGTCAAAAATAAACAGGGTGGGGGTTCCTGATTGCCCTTTTGATAGAAAAAAGGCTAATTTTACCCGTTGTGCTTCTCCACCGCTGAGCGTACTGGACGACTGTCCAAGTTTTAAATATCCCAGGCCAACGTCCTGTAAAGGTTTCAGCTTGGAAACAATGCGACTCTGAATGGTTGACTTAGAAGAATGTACTTCGAAAAAATCGATTGCCTGATTAATGGTAAGATCAAGCACATCACTAATGGATTTTCCGTTGACAGTAACATTAAGCACTTCATCTTTAAATCGTTGCCCATTACAATTCTCGCATTTCAGATAGATGTCGGCCATAAATTGCATTTCAATCTTAACAACACCCTCTCCTTCGCATTCTTCACAGCGGCCACCTTCAATATTAAAAGAAAAGAACCCGGGTTTATAACCTCTTATTTTTGATAATTGTTGATCTGCAAAAAGTAGTCGGATATCGTCGTAGGCTTTTATGTATGTTGCAGGGTTTGAACGGGATGACCGGCCTATGGGATTTTGGTCAACAAGCTCAACTTGCCCGATGCGGTCATAGTCTCCCTCCAGCTTATCGTATTTGCCTGTTTTCTTGCCGTAGCCCCCGTAAATCTTTTTCAGCGCTGAGAAAAGAATCTTTTTTACAAGGGTTGTTTTTCCGGATCCACTTACCCCGGTAATAGCGGTAAGGTTATTTAGTGGGAATTTTACATCAATGCTTTTAAGATTATTTTCCCTGGCTCCAATAACAGTGATAAATTCTTTCCATACTCTCCGTTTTTCAGGCAATTCAATCTCAAGCTCCCGGTTAATGTATTTTGCGGTTAGAGATGTATTTGATTTTTCTAATTCACTGAAGGTTCCCTGAAACATGAGTTCGCCACCCTGGCTTCCGGCATAAGGCCCGATATCGATGATCTGATCAGCCGCTTTTATGATATCTTCATCATGTTCAACAACAATTACTGTGTTTCCGATATCGCGTAGTTGAAAAAGTATTTTTATTAACCTGTGTGTGTCTCGCGGAT
>JAUXII010000122.1 GCA_030621075.1 Lentimicrobiaceae bacterium | reverse complement strand
TTTTGTTAATATTCCAATTTTTTTATATTTTGCACTCAGAAAAATTAATATACCGGATTATTTTTTAATTTTACAGTAATTAGGTAAATTAATTATAGAATAAATATATGAACCAAATTTTTTATTAACCAAATTTTTTTAAATTATGAGAAAATTTACAATTTTTCTTGCAGCCATGTTGTTTTTTGGCTCGCAAGTTGTGTTTGCACAAACAACAATTACAGGAACTGTTACCAATGCAGATGATGGGACGGCAATTCCGGGAGTAACAGTTATTGTAAAAGGAACTTCGGTTGGAACTACTACCGACTTAGACGGGAAATATGGGTTAACAGCTCCTGAAGGAGCCACTACTCTTATTTTCTCTTATGTTGGTATGGTAACACAAGAAATTGAAATCGGTAGCCGAACCGTAATTAACATACAACTACAACCCGGTTTAGAGGAATTGGAAGAGGTAGTTGTTACAGCTCTCGGTGTTACCAGGGAAAAGAAAGCACTTGGTTACGCTGTTCAGGATGTAGGGTCGGAAGAATTAGAGAAAGCGAGAAATATGAATATCGTTAACGCTTTAGCAGGTAAGGTTTCCGGTGTTCAAATTGCTTCTTCTTCCGGTGCGATGGGTGGTTCTTCAAGAATCCTTATTCGTGGAGCATCCTCAGTAAATGGCGAAAACCAGCCATTATTCATTGTTGATGGTATCCCATTCGACAACAGTAACTTTACATCTGTCGGACAGGCAAGAGGTGCCGGTGGTTTTGACTACGGTAACATGGCACAAGACATCAATCCTGATGATATTGAGTCTGTTTCAATTCTTAAAGGACCAACAGCAGCAGCTCTTTATGGCTCGCGCGCAGCTAACGGTGTAATCCTGATAACTACTAAAACAGGTAAAGCCCGTGCCATAGACGGTAAAAAAGGTATCGGCGTCAGCGTAAGTTCAGGTCTGACCTTTGAACGTGTCGCAATCCTTCCAAACTACCAAAATGAATTCGGTGGAGGTTATGGATTTGACACATTATGGTACAGCGAACATCATGATTCACCAAATGCCTTCCCAAACCGTTCAAGCGGTACCTATACGGGAACTCACGCGGGACAACCGGATTCTTACGACCTGCTTCCTCATTATGCAGTTGATGAAAGCTGGGGTCCAAAATTAGGACAAGGACAAATGGTAAGACCATGGTATTCATATTCAGATGCTTTTCCGGAAGCTTACGGTAAAAATGTTCCATGGGAAGCTCACCCCGATAATGTTAAAGACTTCTTCAGAACAGGTCAAACATGGACAAATAACATTGCATTAACAGGTGGTAGCGAAAAAGCTTTCTTTAGATTGTCATATACCAATATTCATCAATTTGGTATCTGGCCAAATAGCGAAATAAAGAAAAACTCTATTAACTTCAGCGGTTCGACTAAGTTAGGAGATAAACTTACTGCTTTCACAGTTGTGAATTATGTTCAAAACAAAGCAATCGGCAGACCAGGTACAGGATATGACGGTGATAATATGATGCAGGAATTTAACCAGTGGAGTCACCGTAACTGGGACCAGGAAGCGATGAAAGATTACTGGATCAATCCTGACGGAACGCAAAATACATGGAACAGGACTTCATGGGATAACCCATTTCCAAAATACACTGACAATCCATACTGGACACGTTACAAAAATTATGAAAATGACCAAAGAGACAGGTTCTATGGTAATATCGGTGTTACTTATGAATTCACTGATTGGCTGAAACTCACAGGTAAAATTAATAAAGATTTCTATACTGACAGAAGAGAAGAAAGAAGAGCCGTTGGATCTAACGAAACACCCAGATATCAAGAAGGTATAAGACAACTTTCAGAAACAAATATGGAATTTTTGCTTCAATTCAATAAATATTTAACCGAAGACTTGTCATTAGCAGCAAACCTTGGTGCTAACCAAATGACAAGAATATATCATCGTAATGTAGATGCAACTCAGGGTGGCTTGAGTATCCCTGACTTTTATAACCTTGCTAACTCAAAGGATGTACCTTCAGTTGGCGACTATAAATCAAAGAAAAGAATTAACAGTATTTACGGTAGTGCATCACTGGGTTACTTAAGTATGATTTATTTAGATTTGACATTACGTAATGACTGGTCATCTACATTGCCCGAAGATAACAATTCCTATTTATATCCATCTGTAACTGCAAGCTGGATATTCTCTGAATTGGATGTATTAAATAATATTGACTGGTTCTCATTCGGTAAAGTTAGATTAGGTTGGGCACAGGTTGGTAACGACACTGATCCATACCAATTATATTCTACTTATGCTGCCAGGGATAACTTTGGAACTTATCCGTCATACACTGTTCCTAATGCACTTAACAATGCAGACCTTAAACCTGAAAGAACTTCTTCATGGGAAGTTGGTGGTGACTTTAAATTCTTAAATAACAGAGTTGGAGTTGACGTTACTTACTATAGCATGGAAACTGTTGACCAAATTATTGATGTTGACATCTCAGCTTCTTCAGGATTCCGTTCACAAATAATTAATGCAGGTAAAATGACAAATAAAGGCTGGGAAATATTATTAACCGGTACTCCTGTAAAAATGAAAAATTTTACATGGGATATCACTGTCAACTGGTCACAAAACAAAAACGAACTTGTTGAACTTATGGAAGGTATTGACAATTATCGTTTAGTAAATGCACCGTTCAGCGTTTCGGTTAATGCAACAGTTGGTCAACCTTATGGTACACTCTTAGGCAGGGATTATGTATATGAAGATGGTAAAAGACTTGTTAATGCAAATGGTATGTATGAAAGAAGTGCCGAAGTTGTACCACTCGGAAATGTTATGCCAAATTATACAGGTGGTGTTAACAACAGCTTAACCTGGAAAAACATTAATTTAAGCTTCCTGTTTGATTTCCGTAATGGTGGTCAGATATTCTCAACTTCATACATGTTTGGTATGTATAGTGGTATGTTAGAAGAAACTATTGAAAATAATATCCGTGAAGATGGTATTGTTCTTGAAGGTGTTATGGTAGATCCCAATTCCCCTGACCCCGATAATCCAAATTATATAACAAATACTCAAGTTTGTAGTGCAGAATTATACGGCTTAAACCACTATTTTGTTGCTGCAATGGACGTATTTGATTGTGATTATATCAAGCTGCGTGAATTAAGTCTCTCATATACATTACCAGACAACTTACTGAAAAAAGTTCCTTTTGAAAATGTAAGAATTTCATTTATTGCCCGTAACTTGTGGACTTTTGGAACTGCTATCAAACACTTTGATCCGGAACAAGCTACCAACTCAGGTAACATTCAGGGAATTGAAGGAGCTCAATTACCAAGTACAAGAACTTGGGGATTTAATTTAAGCTTCAACTTATAAAAGGAAATAAATTTATTATTAACAAAAAATATTAACAAAATGAAAAATATACATAAAAAATTAATAGGTTTAAGTTTCATTGTACTTTTCCTGTTCGGGGGATGTACAAAGGATTTCGAGACTATGAATATCAATCCAAATGAGCCTACAGACGTTCCTACTGCATATTTATTTACTTCAGCTGAAAAAGCAATGTGTGATAATTTATGGGATGAATGGTGGAACGGCAGACTTGGAATGCTTTTCAGCCAGATGTGGTCACAAACTTCTTATACTGACGAAAGCCGGTATAAAATGCGTGACGGCGTAATTAATAACTATTGGATCAGTTTCTATGCATCCGGACTGGAAGATCTGGAAAGAATAATTAAGCTAAACACCGATGCTGAAACTAAAGATAAGGCGGCAGCGTCAGGTTCAAACGACAACCAGATCGCAGCAGCGAGAATACTTAAAGTATGGATGTTCCAGATTCTTACTGATACATGGGGCGACATACCTTATTCCGAAGCATTAAAGGGCGCTGAAAATGTTGCTCCAGGTTATGATAAGCAGCAAGCCATATATGCTGCCTTGTTAATAGAAGTAACTGCTGCAAGAGACCTGATTAAATTAGACCAAGACGGAATTCTTGGCGATATCATCTATAATGGTGACATGGCAAAATGGAAAAAGTTTGCCAACTCACTTAAGATGAGACTCGGCATTAGAATGTCAAAAGTTGACCCTACAGGTGCAGGAATTGCAATTCAAGAAGCATTAGATTCAGGTCCATTTACAAGTATTGCTGATAACGCAGTATTTGCATTCTTTGATGGTGTTCCAAACAATAATCCTCTTAATGAAAACCAGAAAATCAGGTCAGACTTTGCAGTTAGCCAGGTTCTGATTGACTTTCTGAAAAGCAAAAATGATCCAAGAATTGGTTTTTATGCAAATTTGCCAAATGATTTAACTGAATATGTTGGATTCCCTTATGGTATGCAACCTGCTGATGCTACTCCAATATCTAATAATGTAGTCTCAATGCCGGGTAATATTATTTATGCACCTACAGCTTCTACATTCCTTATGTTGTATGATGAAGTTGAATTTATTAAAGCCGAAGCATATAATTCCCTCGGCGTTGCAGGTGATGCAGAACAAACATATTATGCTGCTATCACAGCTTCAATGGATTGGTGGAATTATTTAGCATCAATAACCCCAACCGGATGGTATAGGATTGATGGTAATAATACTAATGTTCTTCCTGATCCAATCACTCCAACTCAAATGGATGAATATATGGCAGGTGCATCTGTTGTTTGGGATGCGGCAAATGCTGACCAGCTGATAGCAGAACAAAAGTATATTGCTCTTTATCCGCAAGGTTTACAAGCATGGTTTGAATACAACAGAACAAGTTATCCTGATGTGTTGATCTTACCTGATGAATGGGTTACATATCACATTGAAGGTGTTGCTGATACAACTTATCAATTC
>JAUXII010000158.1 GCA_030621075.1 Lentimicrobiaceae bacterium | reverse complement strand
CTTATCTCGCAGGCAGAGGGGATGTTTTGTGTACATTCTTTAGTTTCTTATCACTTCTTCTGGTCACCCGGACCTTTAAATCCAAACAACGATATTTATGGGCAACACTGGCATTATTATTTTATTTATTTGCACTTTTCTCTAAAGAGAACACTATATTCCTTCCATTGGTGATTATTTTCATGCTTATCTGGAAAAAAGAAATATTCTTTAGCCATAAACCATTTTTCCTTGTCCTGTTGACCATTTTTCTTGCAACATTGTCGGCCTTCCTGGTTTTCAAGTTTTATCATCTGGCAAATCTTCAAACAAAATCTCTATCATTAATTGCAGATGCTCCATTGGCAGTCAGGCTTTTCACTTTTCCTTCAATTATCGTAACCTACTTTCGACTTCTTATCATTCCATTTCATTATCATATGGAATATCATTTTCTGAACACAAATTTGTTCACCGTTGATTTCTTTATTCTACTGATCATTGGTCTTTTTCTTATCTATATTTATGTCAGGAAAATCATTCCCCGAAATGAATTTATCTTTTACCTCGCCTGGTTCATTATTTTTTTGTTGCCAGTCATGAATATTTTTTATCCCCTGGCTGCCACTCTTCGCGAGCACTGGGTTTCTTTTTCTTCTGTTGCTATTTTTCTTTTTATTGGAAGATTGTTGGAAATTTACCAAATAAAAAACTTTCATTTTTTTAAAATACCCATAGGAAAAATCATAATTCTTCTGGGGCTTCTGTATATGGGTTCGTTTACTTATGTACGGAACAAAGATTGGAAAGACCCTTTCCGTCTTTATGCTCATGATGTTAAATACGCACCAAAAAGTTTTATTTTGTGGAACAATCTTGGTGTAGAGTATTTCAGGAAACAACAACTAAGTGAGGCAGCCAGGTGCTTTGACCAATCGAAAAATGTTTGTCCCGGGCCCGGTTACGCGCCAACATACAACAACCTGGGTGTTATCAAACAAAATAACGGATCGCTTATTGAGGCTGAAGAGCTCTATTTAAAAGCTATCGAACTTGAAGATTACCGGTTAGCATTTCAAAACCTGGGCAGGATACTTATCTTCCAAAAGAGATTTGATGAAGCCAAAGCAATATTGAAAAAAGGAAATGCGCTTTACCCCGATGATCCTGAGATCATTTATTTTTGGGGATACACTTTGTTCAATCTAAAAGAGCATAAAAAGGCAGAAGCAATACTGTCGCATCTTGAAAGGATCTATCCGGATTACAAGCAAACCAGGTCTGTTTTGCGAGAACTCCGGAAATAAGATTACCTGATTAGTGCATGTAATTCTTCCTGATAAACTCTAATGAGTTTACTCATGATCTTGTTGATTTCTTTATCTGTCAACGTTTTTTTTCTGTCTTGCAATATAAAACTCACAGCGTATGATTTCATTCCCTTTTCTATTTTATCTCCCTCAAAAACATCAAAAAGAGTAACCCTCTTCAGTAGTTTTCTTTCCACCCTGTAAGCTACCTTTTCTATTTCAGAGAACTGAATATTATTGGAAAGCAACAAAGCAAGGTCGCGCCTTACTTCAGGGTATTTCGGAATATCCTTAAAGTCAACTTTTGCTGATCGGGTCAATTTCAGTATCAATCCCCAATCAAAATCAGCATAAAAAACATCTTGCTTAATATCAAAATTAGTTAGTAATGGTTGACTAATTAAACCAAATTCAACCAATAGTTTATCATTATGCCGGTAGACAAGGCTACTTTTGAACAGATCATTTTTTCTTTCTTCCAGTACAAAATGAAACCGGTTGATCCCCATGCGATCGATAATATTATTTACAGTTGCTTTGAGCGTATAAAAATCAGTTTGATCAGCAGCTGCATACCAGCTTTCCGGAGTTTTTCGGCCAGTAAGGAACAAAACAAGGTGTTTGTTTTCCTTGTATTTCTCAACAACATCGCTCTTTTCTTTTTTATCCGTATTTAAAAAATATGTATTCCCGAATTCATAAAATTTTAAGTCATTAGACTGACGATTAATGTTGTAACTGATCGATTCGAGGCCGCCAAAAAGAAGTGTTTGCCTGAGAACGTCAAGGTCTTTACTGATTGGATTCAGAATTTTTACATTTTTTTCGGAATGCAAATCGCTAACTTTTTCAATATATGCTGAAGAGGTTAATGAATTATTCATCATTTCATAAAACCCATTGTCTGTCAGGTAATCCGACACCAGGCTCTGCATACCTCCCGGGTTCGGCTTATCCCAATACGACAAGGAAGATTTTACATTTTCAGGTATTTCGATAATATTATACCCATAAATCCTTAAGATCTCTTCGATTACATCAACTTCCCTTGTTACATCTGTTTTATAAGTTGGTATTGATACCCGAAATCCCTTTTCGCTTTTTTCAATCACTTCTATTCCAAGGGATACAAAAATACTTTCAATGATATGGTGAGGTATCTTTTTTCCAATCAACCGATCTACATTAGCGTAAGATATTTCAACTGTCAATTTTTCAAAAGGCATGGGGTAAACATCAATTATTTCTGATGAAATTTCACCACCAGTCAATTCTTTAATCAGCAATGCAGCCCTTTTCAATGCATACACAGTACCATTGGGGTCGGTTCCCCGCTCAAACCGGAACGAAGAATCAGTTTGTAGTCCATGGTATTTTGCAGTTTTTCTAATCGTCCGGGGATTAAAATATGCACTTTCGATAAAAATATCTTTCGTTTTTTCAGTAACCCCTGATTTTATTCCACCAAAAACACCGGCGATACACATCCCCTCTTTCAGATTGCAAATCATCAGGTCGTTGCCGTAAAGCTCCCTGTCAACTTCATCCAGGGTAGTAAATTTGGTTCCCTGATCAGGCATTTTTACCACAATCTTACCGCCGTTAATCTCATCAGCATCAAAAATATGCAACGGTTGGCCTGTTTCAAATAAAACATAGTTACTAATATCAACAATATTATTAATTGGCCTGACATCAATAGCCGATAAAAAAGTCTTCAGCCATTCAGGAGACTCCCCAACCTTTACTCCGGTAATCGTTACACCCGAATAACGGCCACATGCTTTTGTATCAGCAATTTCCACCTCAATCTTTCGGTTTTGGTTATCCTGCTTATAGGCATCAACAGATGGGATTAAAAGTTCAACATTGTCAATATCATTATTTTCAGCGGGCAGGTTATTGATCACGGCCATCAGGTCGCGTGCAACACCCAAATGCGACATAGCATCTGTACGATTGGGTGTAAGGCCTATCTCAAAAACATAATCGTCTGTAATATTGAAATACTTCCGGGCAGTCATGCCAATCGAAGCATCAGGATCAAGCTCCATAATACCATCATGCGAAGTTCCAAGTCCGAGTTCATCTTCAGCGCAAATCATTCCTTCTGACAGCTCGCCCCGCACTTTTCTCTTTTGTATCTCAAAAACCTCGTTATTGAAAAAAAGTTTCGTTCCAATAGGTGCAACCGGAACTTTTTGTCCGGTTTTAACATTAGAGGCTCCGCAAACAATTGACAAAAGCTGATCACGGCCAATATCAACAGTGGTCAATGTTAGCTTATCAGCGTCAGGATGTTTTTCAGAGCTAACAACTTTTCCTATAATAACCCCTTCCAATCCACCTTTCACTGACTGTACTTTTTCCAGCCCTTCTACTTCCAATCCACAATCGGTTAATAATTCCGAAACTTTTTCGGGCTTTAATTCCAGGTTGAGATATTGCTTTAACCAGTTATAAGAAATCTTCATAATTACACTCCTTTTTTCGGAACAAAAATAACAAATTTCAGTAATTATTATGCCTGCAAGCGAACCGGTAACTACTGACTACTGCATTATTAACTAATTTCTCCCCAATTGGTTTGAAATTTATCAATTTCATCAAGGTAATCAGCCAGGGGCCTGTTTTTGCTTAATCTTAAAGATGAGTCTTCTTCTACTATTTTTAATGCCATATCCCTTGCATACTTTAACAATTTCTCATCTCTCACAATATCTGCCAGCTTCAATGGGATGATACCACTCTGTTGTG
>JAUXII010000196.1 GCA_030621075.1 Lentimicrobiaceae bacterium | reverse complement strand
GACAACCAACTGGTCGTTGCCACTAAAAACATATTTGGCTTCAAGTAGTCCGCGGATCGTTTTGTTAAAGGAATATTCTCCGCCAACACCTATATTTATGCCGTAATACAGTTTCGATTCTTTAAAGTTGTATTGATCAGATTCAGTACCCGGTTTTTTTGATTCTCCTTTTTTGATAAGCCGTGATAGATTGAGCCCACCTATTACATAAATATTAACCTTGTCGTGCTCAAATGGGATAATATAATTGGCATCAACATTTAATTCCCATAAGTATTTGATCCGGTCATAGCTAAAAAATTCTGTTTTGTTTGGGAAAAAATAGGTGAAGTTTGGGGTAACCCTGAGCTCCTCCTGTACCTTATACGTCCAAAGTACATTTATGCCTAATGAAACAATGTCTGAGCCAAATGCAATGCCACCTCCTATATGTGACCTTTTTTTTAGCTCTTTAGTCCAGGATTGTCCTACCGATAACCCACTGAAGAATAATATGAAGAAAAACAATAATACACTTTTTTTCATCTGTTTTATACTTAACTTAACGAATACCCCTAACTACAATGTTATATTAAAGTTTATACGTTGTTTTTGCTATTGAGTTTCATCATGTTGTAGTATCCAATCACCCATCGAAAATCAAAAATCGACAATCAACCACTGCCTTCGCCGACAATCGACAATCGACAATCGAAAATTGACAATCGACAATCTATTCGTGTTTAAACACTAATTTATCTTTTTCCACATCAAGTAAAATGGGTTTCTCTTTACTTACATCTCCGGCCAGTATCATTTTCGATAGCTCATTGAGTATATCATGTTGTATTACCCTTTTTACAGGGCGTGCACCAAATAGTGGATCATAACCCTGTTTTGCAATGAGGGAAATTGCTCTTTTACTTACATTCAGTGTAATAGCATTTTCTGATAGTCTTGCTGTTAATTGTTTGATCTGCAGCTCAGTAATCTCTTCTATTTCTTTTTTGGTAAGAGGGTTGAACATGATAATCTCATCGATTCTGTTAAGAAACTCCGGTTTGATTGAGCGTTTTAGCAGCTCAAAAACTTCTTTTTTGGATTTTTCGATTGTTTCATCCCAGTTATCATCATTCACCTTGTCGAATTTTTCTTGTAATAGGTTTGATCCGATGTTGGATGTCATAATGATGATGGTGTTTTTAAAGTCAGCTGTACGTCCTTTGTTATCAGTCAACCGTCCATCGTCCAGTACTTGCAACAGAATATTAAAAACATCAGGATGTGCTTTTTCTATTTCATCAAGTAAAACCACTGAGTAGGGTTTTCTTCTCACTTTTTCAGTGAGTTGGCCTCCTTCGTCGTAACCCACATAACCAGGAGGGGCGCCGATGAGTCTTGAAACAGTATGACGCTCCTGGTATTCCGACATATCGATTCGCACCATTGAGTTCTCATCATTAAACAAAAACTCAGCCAGGGCTTTAGCCAGTTCTGTTTTTCCAACACCCGTTGTTCCAAGAAATATGAATGACCCAATGGGCTTGCCAGCATCTGAAAGTCCTGCACGACTCCTGCGAATCGCATCGGATATTGCAACAATGGCCTCATTCTGTCCAATAACACGTTTATGCAACTCCTTCTCCAGTTCAAGTAGTTTCTCTCTTTCACTTTGTAACATACGGTTTACCGGAATACCTGTCCAGTGTGATACAATATCGGCGATTTCTTCTGATCCGACCTCCTCGTTAATCAGCGCATGGTCTTGTTGTAATTCCTGTAGTTTGTGCTTAAGTTTTTTAAGGATTTGTTCAGCCTCCTTGATTTTTCCATACCTGAGTTCTGCTACTCTGCCATAATCTCCGTTACGTTCGGCTTGTTCAGCTTCGAATTTGAAGTTTTCAATGTTGTTTTTCTGTTGTTGAATACTCTCAACCGCATCTTTTTCAGATTGCCATTTTGCTTTTATTCGATTTTTTTCATCATTTAAATTGGCAATGTCTCTATTTAGCGGTTTCAGTTTTTCTTTATCATTTTCTCTTTTTATGGCCTCTCTTTCTATCTCAAGGTGTGTGATTTTTCTTTTTATCTCATCCAGCTCCTCCGGAACCGAATTTATCTCTAACCGGAGCTTAGCAGCTGCCTCATCAATGAGATCAATAGCTTTATCCGGAAGGAAGCGCTCAGAAATGTAACGTTGTGAAAGCTCAACGGCTGAAATAATAGCTTCATCCTTAATCCTGACATGGTGATGTGTTTCGTATCTTTCTTTTAACCCTCTGAGAATTGAAATTGCAGCCATTGTATCCGGTTCTTCCACCATTACTATCTGGAAACGGCGTTCAAGCGCCTTGTCTGTTTCAAAGTATTTTTGATATTCCTTGAGGGTTGTAGCTCCTATTGCTTTTAATTCACCCCGGGAAAGAGCAGGTTTCAGGATATTTGCTGCATCCATTGCACCTTCTCCTCCACCAGCTCCAACCAGTGTATGGATTTCATCAATAAAAAGAATTACCTCACCATCTGAACTTATCACTTCTTTTACAACACTTTTTAGTCTCTCTTCAAACTCCCCTTTGTATTTTGCGCCTGCAATCAATGCACCCATGTCAAGTGAATAGATTTGTTTGGATTTTAAATTTTCGGGTACATCACCACTAATTATTCGGTTTGCAAGCCCTTCAGCAATGGCTGTTTTTCCAACACCCGGCTCTCCGATTAGGATAGGGTTGTTTTTAGTACGCCTGGTGAGTATCTGTAAAATCCTTCTGATCTCATCATCTCTGCCAATCACAGGGTCCAGTTTTCCTGACCGGGCGAGTTCATTAAGGTTTCTGGCAAATTTATTTAAGGCATTATAGGTTTCTTCGGCTGTTTGACTTTGAACAGTCGAACCATTGCGAAGCTCTTTGATGGCGAGTATTAACTCTTTTTCCCTGACCCCATTATCTTTTAATAATTGGGCTGCCATATCTTTCCCTGCAAGAATACCCAGCAGAAGATGTTCAATGGAGATGAATTCATCTCCAAAATCTTTAAGGTATAAACCAGCTTTTTGCAAGGTTTTCTTTGTATCATTTGTTAAATATTGCTCACCACCTGCAACGTTGGGTTGCGATTGAATAATCCGTTCAAGTGCCTGAGTGAAAACAGGGATATTGACATTCAACTTTTTGAGTAGAAGTGGAGTCACATTATCATCAACAACGAGTATCCCTTTGAGTATATGGATGTTTTCGATTGCCTGCTGCTGATTTGCCATTGCGATCTCCTGTGCTTTCTGGATGGCTTCCTGTGATTTTATTGTTAGATTTTTAAAGTTCATATTTCCTCCTTTTTTTTTATTTTAAATGATCAAAATACCTGCCAATGGAGTTGGAGTTAGAAAACAAGACAAAAAGACAGTTGCGTGTAAAAAAGAATGACAGAATGGCAGTGTTCTTGTTCTCCATCCCATCAATGCCCCCCCTCTAACTCCCCCTGAAGGGGGAGAACGGCACTTGCCAGTTATCTACATAGTTCGGAGGTACCCTCCCTTCTCCTTGAGGAGAAGGGGCAGGGGTTGAGGTGGATTGAGGAGAAGGGGCAGGGGTTGAGGTGCATTGTTTGGAGAAGGGGCTGGGGGAATGATGTGTCTTTTTTGTAACCTTCCAC
>JAUXII010000224.1 GCA_030621075.1 Lentimicrobiaceae bacterium | reverse complement strand
TGTCAATTGTCGATTGTCAATGTATTTTAAGTACTCTAGGCTCTCTAGGTACTAAAAATGAACAGGATAAGTAAACTTCAAATAAACAACCTGCCCTTCATATCCAATATTTTGTGGATATTCTAAAAACTCGTCCCTGGTATAGATCAGGTAAACAGCACCAAAAGGTGGCTTGAAACGCCATCCGAAAAGGCCGTAAAAATAGAACCGTTCAATATTGGTATTGTTCTGAGCAAAGACCTTGAACCATAAATCATTGGTTATATTATACTGCAACGACAATATGTTGATAAATGCACTCGAATTAGTTGTATCAGGATCGTAATGAAGCCAATTACCTGAATATTCAACTGCCAGCTTGTTGCTCAGTTTAAATTGCCCTCCCGCCTTAAGCAGATCGAAATTCCGGTCGTAATTTCTTCCCCATAAATAATTGATCCGTGCATTGCTCCACTCATCCGTATTGTACCCCAGCTCGATGCTATATTTGTGGTTGTAATACTTCTTCTCATATAACTTGAACTCATTGTTATAATATAACTCAATGCTCATCCTGTTCTGAAAATAAAATTCCACCACGTCAACGAAATACCAGCTTCTTAATACGCCCTTTTGACTCCAAAAAGCATTGTTACCTGAATAAACCTCGATATATTTAAAAGTTTTATTTTGTATCCACCACTTATAAGAAATATCTGCATCAATCTCCTGCCTGTCGTCATCCACAATAAAACCGGTTTGATTAACATTCTCTTTGAAATTTTCGCCAATGCCGGTAAACCTGATGTGGTAATGGTAGATATTATTCTCTCTGGCGAACCTCAGAAAAAATGCGCTGTGTGATCGCAGGTCTCCGGGTGTACTCACCACTGCCTGGCCGGTCAACTTCCATGTTTTCCCAATGTTTAAAAGATAGTCACCACTCAATGAACCGGTATTTCCTCCATTCCAAACCTTATCAACAAAAGTAAGCCCTACTGATGATGACTCTAATATATCCCGTTTCACCCTTGCGGCAACAAAATAGGATTGAGGCTCTGCAATGTCAGGGATTTCTTTACTTCTTAATCCCAGAATGTTCAGGTTATAGCCACCGACTTTTCCATTCAACTTTCCACCATAATCAATATCACCAATACGGCGTGAATAGAAGGTTCGGATCCGTGTACTGAACATTTGGTTTCCTTCCTGGAAAAACAGCCTTTTTTCGGGATTACGCAGTTCATAACGGGTAAGGTTAATCTGCTCGGGATCAGCTTCTATGGTAGCGAAATCAGGATTATAGGTCGCGTTGGCTGAGAGTGTGGACGTGATGTGCCATAAAAGATCACCTCCGGTATTAAACTCAATATCTTCTTTGTTTTCGGTTTCAGTGCTCTTCTCTAACTTCATTGTGGCGTATGGAAAAATACTCACTTTGCTTTTTCTTCCCGGGAGAATCAAACCATTAAGTATTCCGCTTTGCGACAGCCTGAAATCATCGCTCATTGCCCCCGACCAATAAGTGGTTTCGGAATTATACCGGTAAACACGCCCCACATTAAAATCCCATTGATCTGTTTTTTGTTTGTATTTAATACTTCGAAAAGGGATAATCATTTCTGCCTGCCAGCCTCCTTCGAAAACGGTTACTGCTGAAGTCCATTCCGTATCCCAGTTTAAATCAATTATTCTTCCGTCATCTGATATCTGCATATCAATTTGTGTTCCCAGTGGATTTACCAGAAAACCATATCCATTTCTTTGGTCATTGTATGTTCCTATCATCAGTAAAACAAGATCATCATTTTTACTCAAATGATCCCTGCTCTGGATTTTAGCAACCACTGGCTCCGGTTGATAGCAAACAATACCAAGATAAATATTACTGCTATCCTGAGCTATGACAAATTTTATTTGTTGGGTGGCTGCGGAATCTTTGTTTGGTTCGAGCTGGGTGAAAGTATCGTAGTCAATGTTCATGAGATGGACAGCATCAACAATTCCATCCACAACCGGTAAATCTGAGAGATACCGGATGGTTTTTTCTTTTTGAGCGAAGAGTGGAGTAAGAGCCAAAAACCAGAAGGCCAAAAGCAAGACAATCAGGCTTATTAAATGATATCTGATAAATGATAAGTGATAAAAGATATCTGATATTCTCGTCATTGCTTTCCTGTTATCATTTTCTCCAGTTGCGCATTCTTCTCCTGAAGTTTTTCGATCATACCCATAAGGATTGTTAATGTACCAAAGATAGAAAAAAATCAAGATATTTTGGGTTATGCGGATTGGGACATGTTAAATTAACATTCTATTGACTTTCAACGCGAAATTGCTTACTTTTACAGTAGCTTTAACAATAAAAAAAATACTATTATGAAAAAACTACTCCTCTCCGGAATTCTTTGCTTTGTTATTCTTGTAATTACTTCTTTGTCGGGTTATTCACAAATATCGTATGTGTATTCACTTTCATCAAATTTTCAGGCCAATCACCTCGAAGCCCCTGATTTGATTCCAATTCCTAATAATAGCGGCCTTACCGGCGAATTTGTCACACGTGAAGTACCTGAAACAACCTGCGGCCAAACAGGAAATGCAGCAGGTTATTTTTTTGAAGATGATGCCGGGCTACAATTTAATAATCCCGAAGGTTTTATCGACCAATCATACTCAATTGCATTTAACTTCCAAATGGATGAGTTTATTTCTCCTCCGCCCTGGGTAAGAATATTAAGTTTCACACACGTTGATGATGTTGGAATATATATTTTATTAACAAACCCACCTGATAATGGGACGCTTGATTTCTGGCCGTACGGAACTGTTGGGGAAACCAATTTCTTTTCACCAATCGACTTTTATCAAATGATACTTGTTAGGAATGATGCAGCGCTAATCAAAGTCTATGTCAACGGGACTGAATTCGCCGAATATGATGATAGCAATTCTCAAGCATACATACCCCAGGAACCTGATAATTTTATTATCTGGTTTCGTGATCATCCATCAGTTTTGGCAAATGAAGCGTCACCGGGTTTTGTTTCAGATATTGTACTGGCTAACTATCCCTGGTCGCCGGAAGAAGTTAATACAAAATGGGAGGAATTTTGTTCCGACTTGTTATCAATCGATGAACAAAAAGTTTCGGATTGCAGGATTTATCCAAACCCAGCCCATGATTACATAAATATTTCGATGCCTTCAAACCGAATTTCCGAAATCAATATTATTGATATTTTTGGGAAAATAGTCCTGAATTCCTGCGTTCAGGACAACAATATACGGATGGATGTAAGTAACTTAAATGCCGGTATTTATCTCGTAAGAGTA
>JAUXII010000293.1 GCA_030621075.1 Lentimicrobiaceae bacterium | reverse complement strand
GTCAATCACTACAGTTAGCTTAACGCTGAATATTATATTATTTATTGGCTTAGGGTACCTCTATTATCTTCACTTTTCAGCGAAAGATACTCCCCCCGAATCACCAAGAAAAACGCCTGAAGCGCCAGCATTAAAAGGCTCAACCAGAATTGCTTACATTAATACCGATTCCATTTTGTCACACTACAAACTTGCCATCGAAAAATCACGCAATCTAAAATCCAAAGGCAATCGCATGGAGGCAGAAATTCGCACCAAGCAAGGGCAATACGAAAAAGATGCCACTTATTTCCAGCAACAAGTTCAGGCACAATCAATCTCTGAAGAAAGTGCCCAGGAGATTTATAGCCAGTTAATGCAGGAGCAACAAAAAATCATTGAGATGCAGGAATTGTATTCTACTGAATTAGCCCGGGAAGAGTTTGGAATTAACCTGATGCTCATTGACAGTTTGTCTGGTTTTCTTCAGCGATTAAATCGATCAAACTACTACGACTACATACTTGGATACAGTAAAGGTGGAAATATTTTTCTTACTAATGAGCGTTTTAATATTACCGATGCGGTTATTGAAGGATTAAATAAAGAGTACGAAGAAAAATATGGCCAAAATCAATGAAAAAGCTACTCTTTATTAATCTTATCTGGTTACTTAGCTGCACATCCGGAAACAACGAACAGGTTGTTACTCCTCCCGAAAATATTATTCCAAAAGACAAATTGATTGAATTGCTCGTTGACGTTCAACTTATTGAAGCAGCTATTAAGTCGGATGAAACCCGAAAAAAAGACAGTAAATCATACTCAACTTATTATTATACTTATCTTTTCGAGAAATACAGTACTACAAAAGAAGATTTTATAGAAAGCCTCCTTTATTACCAGCAAAACATAAATGAATTTGATCAGATGTATACGGAGGTTATCAAAAGGCTAAGTAAGTTCCAAAGTGAGATCGAGTTGGAATAAATTTTTCCTAAATAATTATTACTTTTCAAAGACGGCAGTATAATCGTTTTTATCTCCGCCAATAATCAACTGATATTCCCAGTTCATTGTATTTACATCAACCTGGGTTCCAAATCCTGAAACTGTTATGCTGTTGTCATCGCATACCTGCTGCTGTGGAATGGTAATGGTGCTTCCGGCAACAACACCATAGGGCGGTTTTTCATCAAAACCAATAAACCCAAAGTTATCCAATAAAACACGTGAACTGTTAGAGGGATCCTTCCTAATATTTACCTGGTAAACAAATTGATATGACCTGGCTTCCGATTCGGTACATTTCCATGTTCCAAGAAACGGATCCCTGAGGTCACTGTCGGGGTAATCATCTTCATCGCTAATTTCACAGGATGCAAAACCAGTCAATATAAACAAAGAAACAACTAATATCCTAATGTTAAATTTTTGCATCACATTATCTTGATTCAAGATTACAATACTTGCCTTTTTAATCCCCGCCTTGAAAGGCGTGGCTATTGATAGCTTTCTACACAAAGATTATAAATTAAACAGTTTTGTAATATTGTCTGTGAGACTACTTGCACCGATACGAAAATATTCTTTATCGATCCATTGATCACCGAGGGTTTTCGACACCAGCAAATAATAGTTTATTGCCTGGTCAGGAGAAGAAATACCTCCGGCGGCTTTAACACCAATCTTTTTACCACTCTTTTCATAATATTCTTTTATTGTATCAAGCATGACCAACACAGCCAGTTCTGTTGCAGCCGGCTGGATTTTTCCGGTTGAAGTCTTTATAAAGTCGGCACCGGCATTAATGGCAATTTCACTCGCTTTTCGAATATTTTCAATTGTTTGAAGTTCACCTGTCTCCAGAATAACCTTAAGGTGAACATTTTTGCATACATCCCTGATAGAAGCGATTTCGTCAAACACTTCATCATATTCACCCTGAAGAAACTTCCCTCTGGAGATAACCATATCTATTTCATCGGCTCCCTGATCAACTGCATATTGAACCTCCATTAATTTCACGGATAATGGCGACTGTCCTGATGGAAAAGCGCCAGCTACTGATGCTGTTTTTATATCGCTGCCTATTAATTGATCTTTAACCAGCCTTACAAAAACCGGATACACGCATACAGCAGCAACATTGGGAACACCCCGGGATTTATCTTTAAAACCTTTCGCTTTTTCACAAAGGGCTATAACCTTTTCATTTGTATCCGCTCCTTCCAGGGTAGTCAGGTCGACCAGGCCAAGGATATGCTTAAGTAATTCATTTCTATTATTTTTCACACCTGCAGAAGTGATCTCTATTATTCTGCGATTGAGGAGGGAATTGCTTATTTGATAATTTTCAAATTTCATGATTTGGGCATTTGAAGTATTCAAAAGTATTAAAAAATTTGTTCTGATTAACAAACGATTTTTGCAAGCAAGCAGAGGGCTACTGAAAAAAGCTACAACTTATACCTTTTTAAATTAACGATTTGCCTTCGTTGCTTTTTGGTAGGGCGCCCCTCCCCTTTGTCGCGTTTTTCATAGTTTGCTTTTTTCGTCATTTTCAGGCGGCTATATTCTTCTTCAGGTGTTAGATCAATAACGTGCTCTGTAGCGAGTTTTGCAGACACCCTGTTTCGTATGAGGCCGGTA
>JAUXII010000197.1 GCA_030621075.1 Lentimicrobiaceae bacterium | reverse complement strand
GGGGCGAAGTGTTGATTTTATTAAAGGATTAACCTGCAGCTCACTAATAATTTCCTGTGCCGGAGCCACCAGGACAATCAAAATACTTAATATGCCAATAATAAAAAGTCTCATAGAAGTTTTATTCCATCTCAATTATTTCGTCCGAAATAGTATCAGTCAAACGATCATCAGTTTTATATACCTCCAATAACGCATCAAAATCAAAATTTTCATCCGACCTGAACCAAACATTTATGCTGGCACCCGGTGTGAGATAAGTAAATGTAGTGCAGGATGGCATTTGTCTGTAAACCCTGGAATGGCCAGGCTCCCTTTCATCATAAAATCTTTGTTTCCCAATATTCAAAGATGATTTGTTAATTTTTAATATTGCATCAGCTTGTTTCAAACCTATCAGAAAAGGAACAGGTATTTTCGATTTTCCTTTTCCAATGACCAGGTCAATTGATGAACCTTTTACAATTGTTGAATTGGGTGCAATGGTATCATCATCGTAATATTGCTGAAGCACTGCATTTTGAAACTTACTTGGAACTGCTTTAATCTTTCCAATCTTTAATCCCCTCGTTCTCAATAGCGACACTGCTCTACGTACCGATAAATCCCGTAAGTCAGGCATATTTACATATTCAGGTGATAATGCAATAATTGTTAAATATATCTTTCTGCCTTTCTTTACGTTGGTAAATGCCAAAGGATCTTGCATGAAAACACTACCGCTTCTTAAGGAAGCATCATAAATAGAATCAATAATCAGAAATTCAAGGTATTGGCTGTTTTCAAGCTCCTCAATTTCTTCAATCAGCATTTCTGAATAGTCAGGTAAAGGTATAGTTTTCCCATGTAATGTGATCACATTCAGAACCTTGAATGCTGTAAAAAAGATAAAAGCGGTGATCAACAATGCGATACCCAGGTTTTTTAAAAACACCTTACTGAATAGAAACTGCAAAATCCTCATTATCAAAATATTCACCTCTCAAGAGAACATAAAATGCCCCATCAAGTAAATTTTTTCAATATAACTTTAAAAATTAACGATTATTGTATTTTTTTGGGCAAAGATAAGAAATTCGTAAAAGGAGTTTATTTATCTTTACTCCATAATTAAATAATTATTATGCGAAAAAATATTGCTTTGGTAACCGGAGGCTATTCTGGTGAATTGGAAATATCTTTGAAAAGTGCAAATGAGGTTGCCGGAAATCTTGATAAGGATAAATATAAGGTGTTTATCATTCATATCGGCCAGGAAGATTGGACATTTCAAGGAGAAGAGGGAAACAAAGTAATGGTTGATAAGAATGATTTTACTATTTTTTATGAAGGTAAGCACATCACTTTTGATTGTGCATTTATTGCATTACATGGTACACCGGGAGAGGATGGTAGATTACAGGGGTATTTCGATCTGATTGGATTACCATACACATCATGTGGAATGACAACTTCGGCCATCACATTCAATAAATTCTTTTCGAATAAAATTGTACGGTCATTAGGCGTAAAAACAGCCGACTCGATTTTTATGACAGGTGATAACCTTTTGGGTAAAGATGAAATCATTCAAAAGATTGGTTTACCTTGTTTTGTTAAACCGAATAACGGAGGGTCGAGTGTTGGTATCTCCAGGGTCGATCGCCAGGAAGATTTGGTGAATGCAATGAAGATTGCATTGAAGGAAGACAATGAAATTGTTATTGAAAGATACATCGAAGGTTTTGAGTTGACATGTGGGATGCTTAAACATCAAGGTGAACTTATCATTTTTCCGCTTACGGAGATAATTAGTGAAAATAGCTTTTTTGATTATGAAGCAAAATATACGGAGAGTTTACGCAGTGAGATTACCCCTGCCAGGGTGAGTAACGATCTGGAAGAGAGGTGTAAAAACACTTCTGCTTTCCTTTATGATGAGATGAACTGCAAAGGGCTTGTTAGGTTTGATTATATTGTGAACAATGATGAATTGTATTTTCTCGAAGTCAATACCATTCCCGGGATGACTGCTGAAAGTATTGTGCCAAAACAGGCTCAGGAGATGGGGATTTCTTTAAAGGAGTTGTATTCGATGGTGATTGATGAAGCTATCTCTTAAGATACCCGATCATCTTTCGTATAGCATGAAACCGGTGGCTGATTTTATTCTTTTGCTCAAGAGGCATCTCTGCCAGCGTTTGTGTATAGCCATCAGGCAGGAAAACCGGATCATAGCCAAACCCTTTCTTCCCGCGTTTCTCCTTTATGATCACTCCGTTTACGATACCTTCAAATATTTTTTCGTCCCCATTAACAATAAGTGAAATAACCGTTCTGAATCTGGCCTTTTTATTGGTTGAATTTCCAAGCCGGTCAAGTACTTTATTCATGTTTTTATCAGCATCCTTATCTTCACCGGCATACCTGGCCGAATAAACACCCGGCTCACCAGCAAGGGCTTCAACTTCCAGCCCTGTATCATCCGCAAAACAATCAACCCCATATTTATTGTAGATATAATTTGCTTTCTGTGAAGCATTGCCTTCAAGAGTCAATGATGTTTCAGCTATTTCTTCCGTACAACCAATATCGTCCAGGCTAATAAGCTTAATGGAATAGAGGTTTTCATCCTCAATAATATCCTTAACCTCTTCCAGCTTATGCGGATTGTTCGTTACAAAAACCAGACGATTCATATCTGAATGTTAAGAAAAAGGATTAATTAATGGAGATCAGCTCAACTTCAAAAATCAAGGTTGAACCTGGTGGAATAGGGCCCATATCTCTATCGCCGTAACCGAGTTCCGGTGGTATATAGAGGATAGATTTTCCTCCGGTTTTCATTAATTGCAGTCCCTCAGTCCACCCCGGAATAACACCATTAAGAGGGAAAGAGATAGATTCTCCTCTCTCATAAGAAGAGTCAAATACGGTTCCATCTAATAGCATACCTTTGTAGTGGACGGTTACTTTATCTGTAGCCAGAGGAGAATTTCCACTTCCCTCATTCAGAACTTTATATTGCAATCCACTGGGAAGTTCAACAACGGCTTCTATCTCTTTGTTTTTGGCCAGAAACGCTGATCCGGCTGCTTTGTTTTCGGATATTAAAGTTGCATTGTTCATTTTGTCTTTTTTTAGTAACTGATTTTCAAATATTTGCATGATCGAATCATTTTCTCCCTGCGTAAATAGACTTTCTTCATCTGAAAAGGATTTTGTTAAAGCTTCCAGTAAAGGTTCTACCTTCAGATCATCGTGAATTATTTTCAGGTTCTGGCCCAGGTCCCAGCCAATGATGTAACTGACTGTATCCATAAATGTTGCTAATTGAACCTGCTCTTTTTTTTTCTTTTTACTTTTTTTCTGAGCAAAACTAACATTCGAAAAACTTGCCATTAAGAAGGCGGTCAGGATAATAAAAATGATTCGTTTCATAAATTATTTTTTTTTAATGAGGGTGCAAATATACGTAAATAGTTATACGTATTACATGGTTTTAAAATGATATCCGATATCCGAATAACGAATAACGATATGCGAATTTGGGGTTATTAATCTGCGAAGAAAATGTTATCTTCCTGTACGAGATCCATCCCTTTGAACCTCCTCATAACCTGTGCAATGGCCAG
>JAUXII010000066.1 GCA_030621075.1 Lentimicrobiaceae bacterium | reverse complement strand
CATCGATGCAGGAATAACGGGAATCTATGCTTATCCCGGAACGCCATCAACCGAGATCACGGAATATGTAATGAACGCTAAAGAAGCGAAGTCGGGAAGCATTAAAGCAGTATGGTGTGCTAATGAAAAAACTGCCATGGAAACTGCCATTGGGGTTTCGTACGTGGGTAAGCGTGCAATGGTTTGCATGAAGCATGTTGGATTAAATGTTGCTGCCGATGCTTTTATTAATTCAGCTATGACAGGTGCCAATGGCGGACTGGTTGTTGTTACGGCTGATGACCCATCGATGCACTCATCGCAGAATGAGCAGGATTCACGCTTCTATGGGAAATTTGCTATGATGCCTATCCTGGAACCTTACAACCAGCAGGAAGCATATGATATGGTACATTACGGGTTTGATCTTTCTGAGAAACTTGATATCCCGGTGCTAATAAGAATAACCACACACCTGGCTCACTCAAGGGCCGGGATCATTCGCAATAATGACATCAGGGATCAAAACAAAATGCTTCTCCCTTCCGATCCACTTCAGTATATCCTTGTACCGTTTAGTGCCCGTATAAGATATAAGTTGTTATTAGATAAGCTTCCACGATATGAGGTGGCCTCGGAAATTTCGCGCTATAATATTTATTATGATGCACCGGATAAAAGCCTGGGTATTATTACAGCAGGGATAGCTTATAATTATCTGATGGAGAATTTCCCTGATCGTGCTGTTCCTTATCCGGTACTAAAGATCGGGCAATATCCATTGCCAGGAAAAATGGTTGAACGTATTTATGATGAGTGTGACAATTTACTGTTGCTGGAAGAGGGTGCACCCTTCATTGAAGAGATGTTAAAAGGATATCTTGATAAGGGAAAGAGGATAAAAGGGCGTTTGGATGGGGCAATACCACGGGCAGGAGAGCTAACCCCGAATATTGTAGCTGCAGCGCTGGGAATGCATGTTAATATTGGGTTTCCCATACCTGAAAACGTAAAGCCACGTCCTCCATCATTATGCAATGGGTGTCCTCATATTTATTCTTACAATGCATTGAATGAAGCTATGGAAAAGCATAGCAAAGGAAGGGTTTTTTCCGACATCGGCTGTTATTCGTTAGGCGTTCTTGAGCCTTACAAAGCTATCAACAGCCTGGTTGATATGGGTGCCTCAATTCCTATGGCCAAGGGTGCGGCTGATGCTGGCTTAATTCCGTCAGTTGCTGTTATTGGTGATTCAACGTTTGCTCACTCCGGTATCACAGGCCTGGTAGATGCCGTTAATGCCAGGTCGCCCATCACTATTCTTATCCTTGATAATTCAACAACAGCCATGACAGGGATGCAGGATTCATTAGCCACAGGAAGAATTGAATCGATTTGTGAAGGAGTAGGGGTGGATAAAGAACATATTCGCATTTTATATCCTATTTCTAAGGAGCATGAAGTAAACATGAAGGTTATGAAGGAGGAACTTGCTTATGAAGGGGTATCCGTTATTATTCCCAGAAGGGAGTGTTTACATGTTGTTGCTAAAAGAATTCGGGCTGAGAAGAAAGTTAAACAAAAAATGGAAAAGCTATAATGAAAAAAGATATTATACTTGCGGGAGTAGGAGGACAAGGGATTCTATCAATTGCTGCAATAATTGGTTTGGCAGCCGTAAATACGGGCTTGTTTTTAAAACAGGCCGAGGTTCATGGAATGAGCCAGCGGGGTGGAGCTGTTTATTCAAACCTGCGACTTTCAGATAATGAAATTGCCTCCGACCTGATCCCGGATGGGAAAGCTGATATGATACTTTCACTTGAACCTATGGAGTCATTGCGCTACCTTCCTAAGCTTGCTAAGCATGGATGGCTGATCACAAATTCTATGCCCCATATCAATATTCCTAACTACCCTGCTGTTGAATCAATAATAAATGAAATAGAAAAACAACCGTATCACCTGGTCATAAATGCCAATGAAATAGCCAAAGAGGTGGGTTCAAACCGGGCTGCAAACATGGTTATACTTGGTGCCGCAACTCCTTTTCTTGAAATAGACTACAATAAACTTGAAGAGGCAATCGTACAAACATTTGGAGAGAAAGGCCAGGAAGTCGTGGACATAAATCTTAAGGCAATGAATGCCGGCAGGGAACTGGCTTTGCAAAAAAAACAGACCTAACCTGTGTCACGAACAAAGCTAATAAAACTCTTTATACTGTTTATTGCAATCGCTATCCTGATTGCTATTTTCTGGCCTTTTGAAAAAAACAGGGCTGAATCTGAAATACCTCAGGATAGTGAGTTTCTCTATCAACCTTTGGTTAAGTATGGAATAGTAATTGACTCAATGACTATCCAATATGGGAAGGTAAATAAGAATCAATACCTTGCCGATATTTTATTATCATATGATGTGGATTACTCAACCATAAATCAATTGGCCAGGAAAGCACGACCTGTTTTTAGCGTCCGTAAGATAAGATCAGGGAATCCTTATGCTGTTCTGTTTACCATTGATTCAATACCTGTTGTGCAATATTTTGTTTATAACATCTCATTAACGGAGTATGTTGTGTTTGACCTGAGAGATACCTTGAATGTTTATAAAGGTAGAAAAGCAATCAGAAAGGTCATATCGACAACAACAGGTGTTATTGAATCATCTCTTTGGAACTCCTTTGTTTCGAATGGAACCAACCCGTACCTCGCAGTGGAACTTTCTGATATTTATGCCTGGGCTATTGATTTTTTCGGTATTCAAAAAGGAGACAGTTACAGGATTATGTTTGAAGAGTTGATTGTTGAAGATGACACCATTGGTATTGGCAATATAATTGCTGGTTGCATTACCCATATGGGATATGATTATTATGCTTATTATTTTGTTCAGGATAGTGTTGGTGATTATTTTGATGAGGAAGCAAACAGCTTACGTCGAACGTTTTTAAAGTCCCCGTTACGATATAGCAGGATCAGCTCCCGGTTTTCCCATAGCAGGCTTCATCCCATTCTAAAGATCCGGCGGCCTCATCATGGCGTGGATTATGCTGCTCCTTCAGGAACTCCGGTTCATACGATTGGAGATGGCGTGGTGATTAAGAAAGGGTATGAAAGAAGAGGCGGGGGACGATATATCAAAATCAGGCACAATGGAACCTATTCAACGGTTTATATGCACCTTTCAGGTTATGCAAAAGGCATAAAGAATGGAACACATGTAAGCCAGGGAGATCTGATTGGCTATGTTGGTAAAACGGGATTGGCAACCGGGCCTCATCTCGATTTCAGGGTTTACAAGAACGGTGACCCCATTGATCCGTTAAAAGTAAAATCCCCTCCGGCAAAACCTGTTGATTCGGCTCATAGAATTCAGTTTGATTATTTAGTCAGGGTATTGAATCAGCAGCTTGATACCCTGGGACCAGCCCACGACTTAAGTCGTGGGTTCTAGCGTGAAACCCTGAACGATGCCTTCCCGAAACATGGAATGCCCTCATTAGTCATGCCCCTGACTATTACATCATATTCTGAGCAATGATCGGAAGCAAAAAATGACAGCAGAGTATCCTGTTGTTGTAATATGAGATTTGGATACCAGTAGAGGGTTGTCCTGAAATCAGGGATCCTGCTTAATTTTTTTGTTTCAGTATCATAAGTTGGTGATTGAAATACAAGGGTTGGTGTGATTGTTTGAAATTCAACAAATATTGACTCTTTCGGAAATGAAATGCCACAAAAATCATCAGTAGTCGAGGTTATTAATACGATGCCCTTAATATTATACTCACCAAGTAAATAAGTTTTGTTAATGACATCAATCTGCTTGATCCTGGCCGGGTGAATTTTTAGCAACTCATCAATATTAAATACCGGTATATTATCTAATAGAATAAGTGGATTGTTAAATGTTTCTTTTGTTAAAGGATCCAACACACTTAAATAGTGCATCCCTTTATGACTTCGTACCCTTACATAAGGTATTATTTCATTAAAAACATCTTTTAGCGTGGGAAGCTCAATGAAATCAGTAAGAAGAATGGTAACTTCCCGGGGTTCCCACATGAATGGCATACCAGTATTTTCTTTAGAGATTTCCAAATTGCTGACATCGAAGGCTTTTTTCGTTTGATAATTGATATACATTTCTTCAAGCAATCTCTTGTGCGATGTGTCAATCGAAAGAGAAATATCGCTAATTACAGGATAGATGTTGGAGAAATCGTTGTTAATGAGAAACTCCAGCTCATTTTCAAAGCGATGTTTCGTACATAAAAAAATGTCCTCAATATTTGTTGCCTGGTTTAAGGCGAAAATAAATTTGCCATTTTCACCTGTTTTAGTAATGTGAAATTGTGGACTCTCACCTAATACCGAAATATAGACCTTTGTATTTGATTCAGGTTGGAGTGAGTTTTTTTCGCGAATAGAACCACTGATACTTACGCCTCTTATTTCAGGGACCCAGGATAACTTCCTGGGGTATTGGCCTGAGTGAATGGAATCAATAATAAATCCAGCATGCACATATTCATCATCTATTTTTGTGCCATGTTTTATTACAGAAACAGACAAATATGTTAATTCATTACTGATGCCTGGAGTATGATTAATCTCCAACTCAATCAATTCTCTTGGCTGGTATGTTTCTTTACTTGTACGAATATTGATTTTCAGATTGTCGGCGGTTTTTTTTAATAATTTAACCTTTTCGCGAACAATATTTGTCTCTTGTTTTGACGCTTGCTCAATTGCCGGAAGTGGGATCTCCGGATTAATAATGGTCACAAGGGATGTAAAGTAGGTTTCAGGCGGAGCGTTTCTTAAATATTGAGTATAAGCTCGCAGAAAATAATTTCCCGGGCGCGTTTCTTCAGGGATATTAAAAACACCCATTGCCAGGCCATTATTGATTACAAACTTTTTTTTGCAAATGGTTGCTTTATTATTATACAATTCAATATAAAGAACGGTACTCAGTGTGGAATCTGACAGGATATTATTCATGGTGATATAAGCAGTGAACCATAACTCTTCGCCTGACAGGTAGATGTCTCTATCAGTATATAGTATTACATTTTCAACGAGATTATCTGTATAGCCTTCCACTGAAAGCTCATTGGCTATTTGACCGAAAGAAAAATTACAGGCCAAACAAAATAGTAAGGCTACTGATAGTAAATGTTTCATGATTAATTATTTCATCATCATTTAGTTATTAATCTACCCAGAAATCCGGTTTTATAATCGTTCCACCTCCAATTGTGCAATCCAAACATGACTGCTCAACAGGCAGAGCAGGCGATTGGCCACCCGTCGCACCAAAAACAGCATAAAGATAAAGAGGCCATTCGTCTTCCATTAATAATAGTACAGTATACAGATCCTGTGTAATTAAATAGCAGGTGGTATTATAATGGAAATTCAGGGTATACGGACGATTTACAAAAATTCTCTTGTCAGTACGGCCGGCTACCAGGAAATACCCCATAACCGGTTCGTCCTGATTATCAGGGTTAAAAATATTTCCCCTGATCTGATAGGGCTGTTTTGTATACATTGAGCCTTCTTCAGATTCTCTATCTTCCAGGCTATTCCAGAATTTGTACGCAGGTTCACTTATTGTTAGCTGTTTCACTAATAAGCTGTATCTGATTGAAAGCTCTTTGGTTTCGGTATTCACGAAATGTAAAGGGAAACGGGTAAGTTTTGGGTCGGCCAGGTTTAGCGTATGATAGGTAAATATTTTCTTAATATTATCAGTTTTATAGCAGGTATACAGAGAATCTGAATGTGCCATAACATGGAATGCACCATCAAAAATATATTTTATCCGGTAATTAGCATTAAACTTATAAGTTCTTTCCAGTTTCCACAAGAAATAATTTGTATCACTTTCTGCCTGGTAAGTATCAAGGTAGAATTGGTATCCTGCCAGGTCATATACATAATTAATATCTTCCCGGTGTTCTATTTCAGCATACACATCGTTAATCCCAACAGGGTTTTTTAGTTCTTCAAATGTCGACTCATAGTTTTTCCCATCAGGCGTATGAATAATTATCTTGTATTTTCTTCCAGCCCTCCCCCGGATACCTGACGGAGAGGTTGTG
>JAUXII010000212.1 GCA_030621075.1 Lentimicrobiaceae bacterium | reverse complement strand
AAACCTGTTTCTTTATTTCACCTTCTGCAATACATGATTTGGTATGTATTTTTGAATCAATCGAGAAGCCGGTAGTACCAATGACATTGGTATAATGCAGGAAATCATCCAGATAGGAGGTTCTCACCAATAAATAACCTTTGTTGATTGACTTGGTCCATTTCAGTAAGGCACGTAATGAACGATCGAACTGATCGGCCTGACTCGGGACGGAGATCATACTGGAAGGAATTTCCCTATCCATTTGCTGAAACCATACATTAAAATCAATCAGATTTCCATTATTAAAATTATATCCTATTGATTGCAGTAGTCCAACTCCTTTTCTGGCGGCATTTTGCACCTTTTCATCAGGTTGTCCGGGTTTTGTTGGGTTATGATAAGGGAAGTCATTTTTTGCCTGTATGAAGAAAAGTGCAGTTGAAGAATTCCATTGCTCATTTGCAAATGTTGCACTAAAATTTGTTCTGTAATCATGAAAGCTCCCGATACTCATGCCAAGGCATACCTGATTTTTGGGTTTGAATTCAAGTTCATTGTTCAAATGTATGCTTCCTCCTATATTTCCGGTGCCAAATACCGTACTTGATCCTCCATATTGCACTTCCACGTTGTTGAAGAATGAAACGGGCAAAAGGCTGATGTCTGTCATGCCATTATTTGGAGGATTGATGCTTATACCGTTCCAGAACAAACCGGTATGGTTTGACGATGTACCTCTAAAAGAAATCGTAGATAAACTACCAGGGCCATATGAAATCACCTGTACAGGTGATTGATCCCTGAGCAGATCATCCAATGTGGCAGACCTGTAACTTAAAAGTGTAAGTGAATCAAACTTAATGACTTTCAATCCCAATGTATTATCATTTATACTAGTTGATTGGATGGTGACAGGCGAAAGAAAACGAATTGTATCAACTTGATTATGTTGACCATACATAGGTTTAATCAATGAAAGAATTATCATTGACAAGCTGATCACTATTATTAATTGGTTGTTCTTCAAGTCGTAAAACTATAAGCCCAATATTCAAAATTCCATATGGGAATAATTATGAAAAAGTAACTGATAATCAGTTTATTCAATGCTTTTCGCCCGAAAGTTTTGAATGATGTTGTGTAAAGGCAGGTCTTCTGACTTATCCTGATCCCAAGTTACCTTCCCATCCGCCAGTTGGCGGACAGTGGCTAAGAACAACCTGAGACGAAATCCCGGAATTTCCGGGATCAGGAATTACAGCAGCGGGCACTGTATAGGACTTGCACCTATTTCCCTCTTAGGTGTTATCTTTAGAGTTAAGATAAACACGCCAATTACTGCTGCGAATATAAAAAAAAAATCGCTACCTGCATATTTTAATTCAAAAAATTATTTAACTTTACCGTTTCAAATATAAGCCATGAAGAAAAAAATATTACCATCGGTACTTATCTCTTTTCTGTTCATACTCATTTTAGTTTTTGTAAGCTCCTGTTCTTCAACATCTAAAAGTACATTAGGTGCAAAAGCTGATTATTCTGTTCATCCATCGAAGAGTTCTAAAAATAAAAAAATAAACAGAAATTATACCAGGAAGCAGGATAAACACGACAAGCCCCTGAATAAGAATTATATTATCAGGAGCAGTAAGTCGAATAGTACGATGTGGTAAGATATTTGCCCTGTTTAGCCTTCCTTTTGCGAAACTCATGAGTCGAAAACGTTTCATCTTTTCCTTTCTGTTAGCTATTATTCTGGCAATTGTAATATTCATTTTTTTATTTCCAACTTCTTATGTTAGCCGCTATGTTACCTGGAATTTTGCTGATGTTAAGGATCATTATCGTTTTCCTTATGAAACTATAACCAATAAACCACCGGTATTCCTATTTACTGAAGCTGACACTGCTCCTTCGCTTAGCCTTCCTGAAAAGTATTGTTCAAAAAAATGTAAAATGGTTGAGATATTCCTGCAGCAACATAAGACATCGGCGTTTCTTATCATTAGAAATGACACAAACATTTTTGAGAAGTATTTTGACGGATACCATAAAGACTCGATATTACCTTCATTCTCAGTGGTAAAGTCCGTTGTGTCAGCATTGACTGGAATTGCAATAAGTGAGGGTTTTATAGAAAGTGTGAAGCAACCAATCACTGACTTTTTGCCAGAATTGGCAAACCGGGATAAAAGATTTTCCAATATCACCATTGAGAATCTTTTGAATATGCGCTCAGGAATTAAATACAATGAGGGATATTTTAATCCTTTTGCCGACATGGCAAAATTTTATTATGGCACAAACCTGAAGAAATATACATTGGGTGCTAAAATTTCAGAAAAACCCGGTCAACGGTATGATTATATCAGTGTCAACACACAGCTTCTTGCTTTAATAATTGAAAAGGCAACGGAAATGCCCTTAAATGTTTTTTTTGAGGATAAGATATGGAAACTTTTGGGCATGGAAAATAAGGCCACCTGGAACTATGATAGTGAGGAACACCATACAATTAAGGCATTTTGTTGTTTGAATGGGTGTGCCAGGGATTTTGCCAGGTTTGGCAGGCTTTATCTAAATTACGGTGTTTGGCTGGGTGATACTATTGTTCCAAGCGAGTGGGTCAGGCGGTCTACATCCATCATGAACGATTCGCGGGATCCACAAAATTACGCGTACACATACAACTGGCGTGTACTTGATGGCCAGCAGGCTTTTTTCGCCAAAGGGATATTGGGCCAGTATGTTTATGTTGACCGGCAAAAGAATCTTATCTTTATAAGGTTTGGAAAAGGTTATGCCGGAATTGACTGGGTTGATTTTTTCAGGGAGTTATCAGAACAGTTATAACTTTTTTCTATTATGCTATATTCAACCTCACTGTGAAATCACTTCTCCTCCCCTGCTTTGAAGCGCGTTACCTTAGTTACTTCACCTTCTTCATCATACCCGATCCATTTTCCTTCTTTTTTTCCATCCTCATAACCACCAATGAGTTTTAGCTGCCCGTTTTCAAAGTATTCTTTATATTCTCCAACAGGTTCACTGTTGATGTATGACTCTTCAGTCATGATTTTATTACCAGTATAAAATGTTTTTTGTTCTCCTGATAATTCACCATTTTTATAATTGTATTCTGCAATCAGATAACCTTCCTGGTCAAACCATTTTGATATCCCATTCTTCTTGCCCATATTATAGACTGATTCCTCCATAATTTTCCCAGGTACATTAGCATAGTAAACTTGCTTAAGTCCATGGTATAACCCATTTTTATATTGAATTACCGACTTCAGTACCCCGCCTCTGGAATAATGCCGCGAAATTCCATCAAGCTTCCCGTTTTTATAATATTCTTCAACCAAAAAATAGCCCCTTTGATCGATGGTTACCGAAAGTCCATTTAAAACACCCTCCTCATAATGGTCAACCTTATTTAGGATGTTGTTTTTAAAGTGTTTAA
>JAUXII010000021.1 GCA_030621075.1 Lentimicrobiaceae bacterium | reverse complement strand
AATGATGTAATGATGCAATGATGTAATGATAAAAAAACACACCTATTTTATGAATAGTTTCCGGATACCAGTTGTTATATTGTTCCTTCTTTTTGTTTACAACCTTTCTTCCGGACAGGTTTTTCACAGAACCCTGTATTGGGAAAACATGCAAGCTATTCACTTTTCTGACACCGATTCGGCTATGGTACTCGGTTTTGAAGGCGCTAACTATTTTGCCGAGAATGCAGAATTACCGGTTTTCTTCGAGCGAATACCAATCGACCCTTCAAAAATGAATTTTAGTATTGTGCTAAAAAATGAAATTTATGAAGCGATCGAAAACCCTGGAATTGATAAGATCTCAGGCATTGAAAAAATAAAAGAAAATATAACCATTCAGGTTTCCATCACATATGAAAGAAGAAACCCTTTTATAACCATCCATTTTGTTCCTATCCGCAAAAACAGATTACTCAATAATTATGAGAAACTTGTTTCATTTGACATGGAATTAGTTCCCTCTGAGCAATCAGTTGTCTATTCGGGACAATCATCAATGAATTATAGTACCTCTTCCGTACTATCATCGGGCAATTGGTATAAATTATCGGTTGAGAACACCGGAGTTTACATTATTACATATAATAATTTAAATGCGATGGGCATCAATGTTAGCGCCATTGATCCTCGTACTATTCGCTTATATGGCAATGGTGGAGGTATGCTACCTGAAAACAATACTGATTTCAGGTATGATGATCTTGAAGAAAACAGGATTATTGTGGTTGGGGAGGAGGATGGAAGTTTCGACACACAGGATTATATCCTTTTTTATGGTGAATCCCCTACAACATGGAAATACAATAGTTTCAAGCAGGTTTTTGAACATACGAATCATTTATATTCCGATCATACATTTTATTTCCTCACAACTGATCTTGGTCAGGGAAAACGAGTTGAAAAGTCAGAAAACACTAACGATGAGCCAACAGACATTGTTACCACTTTTAATGATTTTGCTTCTCATGAAATGGATGAAGTTAACCTGATCAAGTCAGGAAGAAAATGGCTTGGAGAGGTATTTGACTTCATAACAGAATATGATTTTTCTTTTGACTTCCCAGCCATTGATCCTGAATCACCTGTTTATATCAAATCAAATGTTGTTGCCAGATCTACTATAAACAGTTCATTCACTTTTACCATTAATGGTAATACCACTTCAACAAGTATCACCGCTATATCAACACACTATAACAGCCAATATGCACGGGATGCCAATGTCACAACAGACTTTCTACCTACTCAGTCTGCTGTAAATATTCATATTAAGTACAATAAATCAACATCTGAATCACTCGGTTGGTTAAATTATATTGAGGTCAATGCCCGTCGTGCATTATCTTTTGGCAATCACCAAATGCCTTTCAGAGATGCTTTATCATCGGGTTACGGAAAAGTTGCTGAATTTACCATTAGGAATACTAACAATGCCGTTAGTATTTGGGATGTTACCGAACCGACTAATGTTAAAGCTGTTGACGCTCATTTGAATGGGAGTACGATGACCTTCCGTATTAAGAGTGATACACTACACGAATTCATTGCCTTCGATGGACAATCCTATTATTCTGCTTCATTTATCGAAAAAGTGGAGAATCAGAATTTACATGGGATCAGCCAGGTTGAATATATTATCATCACACATCCTATGTTTATAAATGAGGCAAACCGGTTGGCTCAACATCACTATGCAAACAACGGAACCTCTTCTGAAGTCATCACCTTACCATTGATATATAATGAATTTTCATCTGGTGCTCAGGATATTTCCGCCATCAGAAATTTTGTTAAAATGATCTACGACCGTGGGTTTGAGGGTGAGCCCTTAAAATATTTATTATTATTTGGCGATGGTTCCTATGATAATAAAAACAGGATGAACAGCAATACAAATTTCATCCCGACTTATCAATCCTCCGAATCTTATCATCCGGTTGTATCTTATGTTACTGATGATTATTACGGTTTTCTTGATGATGGTGAAGGAACCGGTCAAACAGATATGCTTGATATTGGCATTGGTCGGTTTCCGGTTAAATCGCTTGAAGAAGCCATTAATGCTGTAGATAAAATAATTCATTATTCAACGCCATCTGAAGCGGTAATGGGAGACTGGCGAAACGATATTTGTTTTGTGGCTGATGATGAAGACAGTTATATTCATTTTATCCAGGCTGAGAATCTGGCCAATTACGTTGATACAACCTTCGAAGAATATAATATAAATAAAATTTACTTTGATGCGTATCCCCAGGTATCAACTCCCGGGGGGCAACGATATCCGGCTGTGACCGAATCAATTAATGAACAAGTTGAAAAAGGGGCTCTTTTCCTGAATTATACCGGCCATGGCGGAGAAGTAGGCTGGGCTCATGAAAGGGTACTCGAGTTAACCGACATTAATGGGTGGACAAATTGGGACAACATGCCTGTGTTTGTTACTGCAACATGTGAATTCAGCCGGTTTGATGACCCTGTAAGGACATCGGCAGGGGAATACGTGTTTCTTAATCCGAATGGCGGTGGGCTTGCGTTATTTACTACAACAAGAGCCACCTTCGGGAGCCCTAACTACAACCTTAATAAAAGCATTTACAGGTTTGCACTTCAAAAAATTAATGGCTCTTTCCCAACAATGGGTGAAGTTCTTATGCTAGCTAAGCAACAAAGTGGATCAGACAATAATGGCCGGAAATTTATCCTGCTCGGCGACCCGGCACAACGCCTTTCCTATCCTGAATATAATGTTGTAACCACAGCGATAAATAATCAAGACATCTCTTCATCCCCTGATACCATAAATGCCTTATCGGTTGTAACCATAGCCGGAGAGATCAGAGATTGCGACGGAGAAAAATTATCAACCTTTAACGGTACCATTCATACAACTGTCTTTGATAAGCCGCTCACTATTAAAACCCAGGCAAATGATGGTGGTATGCCACGAAGTTTCGAGATTATGAAAAGCATCTTGTATAGGGGTAAAACAAGCGTTTCGAATGGTGAGTTCTCATTCACATTCATCGTTCCGAAGGATATTGCATACTGGTTTGGAAATGGGAAAATAAGCTATTATGCCCAAAATGGCCAAATCGATGCCAATGGATACTATAAAAATATTATTATTGGCGGTTATGATGAAAACATGGTACCTGAAGATAATGGCCCATTGGTTAGTTTATTTATGAATGATGAGTATTTCATCAATGGCGGGATGACAGATGAAAATCCTGTACTTCTTGCTATTTTATCAGATGAAAGCGGAATAAATACTGTTGGTAGTGGAATTGGCCACGATATTACAGCCATTCTTGATGGCAATACCGACGAGCTTAAAGTGCTTAATGAGTATTATGAGTCGGACCTCAATACATATAAAAGTGGGGTGATCATATTCCCCTATTTTGGATTAAGTGAGGGAACACATCAGATCAAACTAAAAGTTTGGGATGTCTTTAATAATTCATCTGATGCAACTATTGATTTTCTTGTAGTTTCGTCAGAAAATTTCAGCATTGAAGAACTTATTAACTACCCAAATCCTTTTAGTGATTATACATATTTCACTTTTCAACACAATCAAACATCACAGTCTCTTGACGTAGAACTTCAGATATTCTCCATAACCGGGCAGCTTGTCAAAACGATCAAAAAGGAAATATATGCAGAAGGTTACAAGTCGGAACCTATCCAATGGTATGGTGACAATAATAACGGAACTAAACTAAGAAGAGGGATCTATATATATCGGGTAATTATTACTAATAGCATTGGTGAACAAACAGCAAAACAGCAAAAATTGATCATCGTACGATAGTATTAAAACATACTTTACACGTAAATCACTATTTTTGCACCATCTATTGATACAACCATGAATAAACAAATACTAAAAATACTCTTTTCGATTTTAATACTCCCTCTTTTCGGAAATGGGCAGGTTGAATCGAATCAGGTGATCCTTAATTGGCATAGTGTTCAAACAACACAGCTCACAGAAAGTGAGTCAGTCACTTACCTTTACTTTGAAGATGCAGTTTACAACACACATGAATTTGGTTATTTACCTTTATATTTTAACCGGGTTGAGTTAAAATATAATTTTAATGCTATTAATGTTCACCTCTCAAACCAGGTTTGGGAAACCATTGATAACAACGTTGCCAATATAATCACAGGGTCGCAATCGATTCCGGAAGAGGTTACCACAACAGCATCTATATCAATAGAAAGGAAACACCCTTTTGCTCATATTTATGTACTGCCCATCCGCAGAAACATTCATACCGGGCAAATTGAAAGATTAATTTCTTTTGAAATCAGGCTGACATTTGGCGATATTATCCCGTCACCTATTTATAAAAGCTCCAGGGATGTCAATTCATTGCTTAGTACAGGAAATTGGTTTAAGCTACGCATTGACCAGTCGGGGATTTACAAGATCGGCTATGATGACCTGGAAAGCTATGGTATGGACCCGGCATCTATTGATCCCAGAAACATCAGGCTGTTCGGATATGGAGGAGGCATGTTACCTGAAGTAAACTATGACCCCTTCGTTCACGATTTGATTGAGAATGCCGTTAAGGTAGTTGGTGAAGATGACGGCATTTTTGATCCTCAGGACTATATCCTTTTTTATGGAAAATCACAAAGGGTTTGGAGATATAACCCTTTTCAAATCCGGTTTGAGCACACCGATAATTTGTATTCGGATTTTGCATATTATTTTCTCACTTCTGATTTGGGTGCCGGTAAACGGATTAACGATGAAAACTCTATAACGCTACAGGTTACTGACACTGTTACTACCTTTTTTGATTATGATTCGCATGAGGTTGAGTTATATAATCTCATTAAATCCGGCAAGATTTGGTACGGAGAAGTTTTTGATCTGCTAACTCCTTCGAGAACATTCTCATTTTATTTTCCGGATATTGACACCTCACGGCAGGCTCACATGAAAACATCTGTTGCCGGCAAGTCTACTGAGCCAAATCATTTTCATGTTTTCTATAATGATGAAGAGATATCCACTGCATCTATCAGTAGTATTGCGCCAACATCCATCACCGTTTATGCACGACCTTCAAAAATTTCACAAAAGTTTTCTATTACCGGCCCTGCTATTGATCTTCGCTTTGATTATGACACACCCACCTCTATCTCCAAAGGCTGGATAGACTATTTGGAAATAACTGTGATCAGGCACCTGATTTTCTCGGAACATCAAATGGAGTTCAGAGATATTGATTCAAAAGGCAGGGATAAAGTAGGCGAATTTATTTTATCAGGAGTTAATGAGGATGTTCAGGTATGGGAGATCACCAACCACTTTGAAGTAAAAAAAATTAACGGTAACATTAACGACAATCAGTTTATTTTTCGTCTAGCTACTGATTCTTTACGGGAATTCATTGCTTTTGATGGTGAAACATTTCATTCTCCGCAATTTGCCGGGGTTGTGCAAAATCAAAATCTTCACAATACCGGAATAGTTGATATGGTTATTGTTGCTGATTCCATTTTTCTGGAGCAGGCAAACAGGTTAGCCGATATCCATCGCACCAATGATAACATGGAAATACTGATAACTTCACCTGGACAGATATACAACGAATTTTCATCAGGGTCGCAGGATGTTGCTGCCATTCGGAATTTCATGCGGTTCATTTATGAGCAGACCGAACCAGGAGAAGAACCTGCCTATTTGTTATTTTTTGGCGATGGCTCCTACGACCCAAAAGACCGGATACCGGTAAACACAAATTTCATCCCAACATTCCAGTCACAGGAATCACTTATGCTAACCTCCTCATATGTAACAGACGACTTTTTTGGCCTGTACGACATTGGAGAAGGCAGCAATGCTGCCGGTACGCTGGATATTGGTATTGGACGCTTTCCGGTTAAAACAGTTGAAGAAGCACAACATGTAGTTGATAAAATTGAACACTACATACACTCAAAACCTGAAATTTTTGGTGGATGGCGCAATAAAATTTGTTTTATTGCCGATGATGAAGACCTGAACCTTCATTTCAAACAGGCTGAAGAACTGGCTGACTCAGTGAGCAACAAAGAGCAATACATGAATATCAACAAGATCTACCTTGATGCTTATTCTCAGGTATCCACACCGGGTGGAAACAGATACCCTGAGGCAAATAAGGCCATTAATAAGCAGATTGAAGAGGGTGCTTTAATTGTCAACTATACAGGCCATGGCGGTGAAGAAGGTTGGTCGGGCGAACGGGTGCTGGAAATTTCTGATATAACCGGATGGACAAATTATGACAACCTACCGTTATTTGTGACTGCAACTTGTGAATTCAGCCGTTATGATGACCCTGCCAGAACTTCAGCCGGTGAGCTTGTATTGCTTAGCCAACATGGAGGAGGAATTGGACTGATCACCACTACCCGGTTAGCCTTTGCTACGGCTAATTTTGCTATGAACAAACGATTTTATGAACACGCTTTTGCTAAAAACGATGGCAAACACTTCCGGTTAGGTGATCTGGTACGTCTTTCTAAAACACCACCGAATAATAATATTAAAAATATACACCTTTTAGGTGACCCTGCGCTCATGCTTGCTTACCCTGAGTATCGTATAACAACCACTGAGATCAATGGTAACCTGGTTACAGATAATCCCGATACACTTAACGCGTTGACCAAGGTCGTGGTAAGTGGCTTTATTGCTGATTGCGAGGGAAATATACTTACGGATTTTAATGGATTTCTTTACCCTGTTGTATACGATAAAGCAAAAGAGTTAAGTACCCTGGGAAATGACCCAAGAAGTTACCCGGCTTCATTCGACATACAAAATAGCATTTTGTATAAAGGGAAAATTAGTGTTATTGAAGGGAAATTTACATTTGCTTTCTATATTCCTAAAGACATTTCTTATCAATATGGTTTTGGAAAGATAAGTTATTATGCTGACAATGGATTTACAGATGCTACAGGGCACTATGAGAATATTCTTGTTGGCGGCATTGATGAAAACGCCCATATTGACACTTCCGGGCCTCTTATTGATCTGTTCATCAATGATAAACGGTTTATTTCCGGTGACCTCACCAATGAAGATCCGATTTTACTTGCTACCCTTTCTGATCAAAGTGGGATCAACGCCCTTGGTATTGGTATTGGGCATGACTTAGTTTCAACCATTGATAATAAAACTGAACATGAAGTTGTGCTCAACGACTATTATACATGTGATGAAAACAGTTACCAGAGTGGAAAGATTGTTTATCCGTATTTTAAGCTCACAGAGGGGTACCATGTACTTTCATTGAAAGCCTGGGACCTTCAAAATAATTCGTCAACATCAACCATTGAATTCATTGTATCCGATAACATTTCCCTTGCGGTTGGTCATCTTCTAACTTACCCTAATCCATTTTTTGAAAAAACTTTTTTTTCTTTCGAGCATAACCAGTTCAATGAAAGCCTGAAAGTGACTATTTTCATTTTCGATGTTTCAGGCGCTCTTGTGAAAACAATAGGCCCTGTAAACGTATATTCTTCCGGTTATTTCACAGACCCTATAGAGTGGGATGGCACAGCTGACAATGGAAGCATACTTGGCAGAGGAATTTATATTTACAAAGCTGCCATTCAAAACAATAAAGAATCCATTTCTGAGTTATCTGGTAAGCTTATCATATTAAAATAGGCAATATTTTTTTAATCCTTGCGTTTGTTTTTTGGATTAAAAAAAACCTTAACTTTGCACCCTCTTAAAATTACATATTGATGCAAACAAATTCATTGAAAATCAGTTTGATTTTATTAGCAGGAATTGTTTTTTCCTCCTTTTATGGCTCTGCACAGAATAGCAACTATTTAGGTCAGGATCTAAATACCATTACTACATCTGTTCCTTTTCTGATGATTGGCCCTGATGCCAGGTCAGGAGGTATGGGAGAAGCTGGTGTTTCGTCTTCTCCTGATGCTGCTTCTATGCACTGGAACCCTGCTAAGTATGCATTTATTGAGGATGATTTTGGATTTGCAATGTCTTACAGTCCATGGCTACGTGCTCTGGTTAGTGACATTAATCTGGCTTACCTTAATGGGTTTAAACGTCTTGACGATCGTCAAACCATTGCCATGTCATTATTGTATTTCTCACTGGGTGATATCACATTTACTGACATTAATGGTGAAACCATTGGCAATTACAAGCCAAATGAGTTTTCAATAGACATTGCTTATGCACGGCAGCTGGGGCCTGTCTGGTCAGGTTCTGTTGCGGCAAGATATATTTTTTCAAACCTCACACAGGGACAGTTTGTAGCCGGGGCCGCAACACATCCCGGTAATTCTGTTGCTGCTGATGTGGCTTTCTTTTATACGAAAGAACTAGATATCAAAGACATGAACACCCTATTAAATATTGGTGTGAATGTATCGAATATTGGAGCAAAAATATCTTATAGTGATGATAACACCGCGAAGGATTTCATTCCCACCAACTTACGATTTGGCCCTTCGCTTACTATGGATTTCGACGAGTATAACACATTTACTTTCATGATTGATGTTAATAAACTATTGGTACCCACTCCCCCCATTTATGATAGCGTTGGCGGTATTGAAGCAGGGATGGATCCCGATGTGTCGGTTGTACGTGGAATGTATCAATCATTTTATGATGCACCGG
>JAUXII010000007.1 GCA_030621075.1 Lentimicrobiaceae bacterium | reverse complement strand
GCAATAGTTAATGAGCCTTACGCTTACCAACTTGATGCTTCCGGTGGAATCCTCCCTTATTTATGGGATATTATTATGGATTATTCCGAGGAATCTGTTGAGTACAATTTCCCTGCTATTGAAGATCAACAACTTATTCCCACTGATAACGACGATGGTTATGCTGTTCAGGAGCTGGAATTTCTTTTCCCTTTCTATGGCCAATATTATGATAATGTCACCCTCCTTACTGATGGGGCCATCATCTTTGAAGAACAGTTTATTTATTTGAGAAATGAAGAAGCGCTGAAAAATTTTAAAGTCGTTGCCCCGTACAGCTCTGACCTGATGATATATCCTGAACAGGGCGATGCCATGTGGTACAGTGGCGATGAAAACAGCGCCACTTTCAGGTGGAGGACATCAAAATATGCCGAGCCGGAAATAGATGTGGATGTGGCAGTAACAATATATCCTGACGGATCCGTTGAGTTTTATTACGGGAATGATATCAACGGAGGTACAGGGTGGGCAGCCGGCGTTTCAAAAGGAGACGGGCAAAGTTACCTTATTGCTGCCCTTTCCAATGCCACCAGTATCCCTGATGATTATGCCACAGGATTTTATGCTCCTGAATTTCCTTTCGGGATGGGAATATCTCCCGAAGGTGTTTTTAGTGGTACACCGGAAATCAGTAACCATACATGGGATATAACATTTAAAGTAACCGACAATTATAATATTTTCTCAACCAAAACATTGGCTTTTTCAACAGACAACGTTGGAATCAGTGATATAATTTCACCATTATTACTCAATCTTGAACAGAATATCCCTAATCCATTTGAACATTTTTCAATTATCAATTATCAATTACCAATTAATGCCTATACTTCACTTGTAGTATCCGATATTACAGGTAAAGAAATAGTACGACTGGTGGATGAAACACAAGAAGCGGGGGAATACACTGTTGAACTTAATGCCCGCGGATTGAAAAATGGAATCTACTTCTATAAATTAACATCAGGAAGCCAATCGGTTACAAAGAAATTCATCTTGATGCGGTAGTAGCATGTGAGAAACGAGTAATAATAATTATTTATAATATGAAAAAAGTAGTTTTTCTTTCAATAGTCATTATTTCTTTGGTTTTTTTTACAGCTGATCTTTCAGCACAAACATATCTTCCTAAGACTGACTCACTGCATATTCTTTTTAAGGCTGGAATTTACAAACCTATATCGGCTGAAGACTCAATTATGCTTACCAACCTGCCTCTGTTAGAGCTACCTGAGCATTATAAAGACAGTCGTGCCCCTTTGCTTCCCTCTGTACTTGACAACTCAACCCTGCCTTATTTCAGGCCTCCGTATAATCAGGCTGGCTATGCCTGTGGGCAGGCAGCACTGGTTGGCTATAACTTCACCTACGAAATAAATTACAAAAGAAATCTTCCGGGAAATGATCCTGACAATCAATACCCTACCCATTTTGTCTGGAACTGGATGAACGCTGCTAATAATTATGGTGGTGTTAGCTATTATCATACAATGGAAGTTCTCAGGTATGTAGGAACGCCTAATGTTACCGAATATGGCGGCATGTCTGAAGGAGGGCCTAAACGATGGATGACAGGTTATGATGATTATTACAGCGCCATGCATAACCGTATTACCCAGGCCTATAATATCCGGACCGATACCTACGAAGGGTTTATGACGTTAAAATATTGGTTGTTTGACCATCTTGATGGCTCTCCTGCCGGCGGACTGGCAAGTTTTTATGCAAATCAACCTTACATGCATTTTCTTCCTCAAGGCACTCCTGAAGCCGGTAAATATGTGTGCGTTGGATGGGCATCTCATTCATCTCATGCTTTGACAATAGTTGGGTGGAATGATTCTATTTGCTGGGATTATAATAATGACGGACAGTACACCAACGATATTGACATCAATGATGATGGGATAATAGACATGAAGGATTGGGAAATTGGTGGTTTTAAATTTGTAAATAGCTATGGGGGTGTTCCTGGCTGGGGTAATGGCGGATTCTGTTATATGATGTATAAAACAGTAGCTGATAAATTTGGTGAAGGAGGCTACTGGAATAGCACATCAAATGTCCTGAAAGTAAAAGAAGATTGTTCGCCACAAATTACCTACAAAGTAAAAATTAAATATACCTGCCGCAAACAATTAAAAGTGACAGCAGGAATTTCTTTTGATACAACAGCCACTGAACCTGATCATGAGATCTCCTTTCCCATTTTCAACTATCAGGGTGCCTGTTGGTATATGCTGGGAGGTAATACACCAGAAGATAAAACCATTGAATTTGGTCTCGATGTAACCCCCTTATTAAACTACCTCCTTCCGGGACAACCTGCAAAATTTTTTCTTCAGGTTCAGGAAGACGAAACAACCGAATGGGGAGTGGGCGAGGTTAAAAACTTTTCTTTGATTGATTATACAAACGGTACTCAGGAAATCATATGCAGTGATTCCAATATCAATATCCCGGATGATGGGTTGGTTAGCATGTCTGTAATCGCTACTATCAACTATGACAACGTTGGGATTACAACTAATGAACTTGCACCTGCACCTATTTATGAACCCTATAGCTTTCAATTAACGGCAAACGGAGGCACACCACCCTATACCTGGAAATATTTTATCGAGTATGATGAAACAAACTACACCCAGGCTTTCCCTATGATCACAAATGTGCAGCTAACACCAACGAATAATTCCGGAGGGTATGCCCTGAAAAATCTTGATTTTGAATTTCCATTCTATGGACAGTCATATGACACGGTTTATATATTTACCGATGGCTTTCTTAAATTTGACAACCACCTTGTAACGTGGCCCTACCATCAGGATAAATATTTACGATTTATCAAAAATAAAAATATTGCACCCTTTTTTGATACTGATTTACGTATATATCCAGCTGATGGTGACGGATTGTGGTATGAAGGTGATGAGAACAGTGCAACATTCCGATGGAAAGTATCGCAGGATGGAGCTTCTTCTGCAGACTTAAACCTGGCGTTAAAGCTTTATCCGTCTGGTAATATCGAATTTTATTATGGCTCAGTAATATTATCACAACCTACCGAATGGTACGCAGGAACAACCAATGGTGATGGGATCAATTATCAGCAATCAGGCATCTCAAATGACACAATTATCGTTGAAAACAGTATGATTGAATTCCTGGCTCCTTCTCTCCCTGTTGAAATGGAGGTTGCAGAAGATGGTGTTTTTAGTGGCACACCTACGCATGAGTACAATGACCTGGAAGTTGCATTTTTGGCAACGGATAATAATAATATATCTTCTTCAAAAACACTTCTCTTTAATACCATTGGCGTACTAACAGAAATAGCTGTAACAGCAGGAACAAATGATACAATTGAATATGGTGAAACAGCCTACCTGGATGTTACACTGAAAAATATTGGATCACAAGCCCTGAACAATACAGAAATGTCATTAACAACATCCGATAATTACACCACTTTGCTTGACAGCCTGGCTTTTTTCGGGACGCTTCAACCAAGCCAACCTGTTGTCGTTAATGATGCTTTCTCTTTTATTGTTGAAGATACTGTTCCTAACGAACATCAAATTTTAATGAATAGCATTATAAGCTCTGATGAAAATAATTTTGTAAGAGAATTTCTTTTTACCGCCTATGCACCTGTATTAAGTGCCGGCAATGTTGTTGTAGATGATGGCAATAACGGCTGGCTTGACCCGGGTGAGACTACAGATCTGATTATAACCATTTATAACCAGGGAGGGGCATCTGTTCAAAATGTTTATGGGTTCCTATCTTCCACAGATCCTTCTATCACAATAAACAACGGGCTCGATTCTTTATCAATAATTCCGGGTTACGCTCAGAGTTATCTAACATTTAATGTCACTGTTTCGTCTCAGGCTTTAGAAGGTCATATCGCTTATTTTGAATTAATCATTGCTCCTGAAAACTATACGTCAACAATAGATAGTGTTTACTTAACCGTGGGCATCATTGTGGAAGACTTTGAAACAGGCGATTTTTCAAAATTTTCCTGGTATTTTGACGGAGACGCTGATTGGTTAATTACTGCAAACAATCCATATGAAGGTACTAATTGTTCTGGTTCCGGAGAAATTGATGATAATGAAGACTCCGAACTTAAAATAGATATAAATGTGCTATCGGATGCTGAGATAAGCTTTTATAAAAAAGTCTCTTCAGAGGCAAACTATGACTACCTGAGATTTTATATCGATGCCAGCGAAAAAGATAAATGGGCCGGAGAAGTATCCTGGAGTAAAGAAACCTATTCTATTTCCAAAGGCCAGCATACATTAAAATGGATTTATAAAAAAGACTACTCGGTGAGTAATGGTTCAGACCGGGCCTGGCTGGATTATATCATTCTTCCCCCCCTTGAATCATTATTGCTAATGGTTAATGCCGGGCAAGATGATACCATTTGTGAGGATAATACTGTTGCTTTATCCGGTAGCATTTATAATGCTGATTCGATCCTATGGGTTACCTCAGGAACCGGCACTTTTAACAACGACACCATCCTGGACCCGGTATATACACCAAGCACCCTTGATATTATTAATGGGATTTTAAACCTTGGCTTAAAAGTTTATGGAAGTCAGGGACAAACATTAACTGATTATCTGACAATAACAATTAACCGTTTTCCACTTTCTGATGCCGGTAATGATACCATCACCTGTGAGAATAGCCCGGTTGTTCTTTCAGGAAGTATTGTATTCTCCGATTCTGCTTACTGGACTACTGGTGGGGATGGCTATTTTGATGATTCAACATCTCTCTCCCCGGCATATTACGCAGGCCCTGCAGATATCTCTGCAGGAAGCGTTAACCTCTATTTAACTGCTTACCCAAAAGCACCCTGTGTTGGCAACAACACCGACACACTGATGTTAACCGTCGCTAACCTTCCACTGGCATTTGCCGGAGAAGATGGGGCCGTTTGTGAAAATGGATCCTATCAATTATCCGGTTCTATGGAAAACGCCACTGCCTCATTGTGGTCTACCCTTGGTGATGGAACTTTTGACGATCCCTTATCCTTATCTGCTATGTACACACCTGGAGAAGAAGACATATCAGCTGGTTTTGCCGAGCTGACCCTTACGGCTTTTGCTTATGACCCTTGTAATGATGTGCATACCGATACTATGATTATCACTGTAATGGAACCACCTCTGGCTTATGCAGGAGAAGATCAAACCATTGAATATAATACAACTACTACCTTAAACGGATCTGCCGAAGGCGGTTCAGGTGATTATTCATGGTACTGGACACCTGAAACATACCTCGTTGATCCAACTATTCAAAATCCGGAAACTTTTCCACTTACAAGTAATACCACATTTAATCTATTGGTAACTGACCTCTCTTCCGGCTGCCAGGACAATGATGACATTGAAGTAACCATCACGGGAAGCCCTTTTACTATTACTGTCACAGCAGACCCTGAAAATGTTTGTATGGGAGATCCAACACAATTAAATGTAGAGGCTGAAGGAACTACCGGCCCTTTTACCTATTCGTGGACTTCTGATCCGCAGGGATTTACGTCCGACCTTCCAAACCCTATAGATACACCACTCGTTAATACGACTTATTACATAGTTGTCACAGATAATTTCTATAATCAGGTGGATGGTTTTGTAAGCGTTGATGTTACCACCCCCCCGGAAGCTTATGCCGGTGCAGATACAAACATTTGTGAAAATGAAACAATAACACTTAATGGGTATGCTGTAAATTTCAGCTCTGTTATATGGTTAACTACCGGTGACGGCTTTTTTGATGACACAACTGTTCTTAATCCAACCTATACACCCGGTGAAAATGATATCCTGTATGGAAATGTTGAATTATCCCTGATAGCCAACGGCACACCCCCTTGTAATACCCCCGTTGTTGATCAATTGATCCTGATTTTAGATCCTTTACCTGATGTAACATTCGACCTCTTACCTGATTTCTGTATCGACGACCCGCCATACCTGCTAACGGAAGGAGGGCCGGAGGGTGGTGAGTACACCGGCAATGGCGTTATTGATGGTTATTTTTATCCTGAAGTTGCAGGATTAGGCTATCATACGATTTCTTATACATATACAAACGAAAATGGATGTAATAATACAGCTTCTCAGGAAGCTTATGTGGATTTGTGCTCTCGTATTGCCAAGAATGACCCGGAATTTAAAGCAACAATCATCCCTAATCCAAATGATGGGTATTATATTCTTGAACTGTTTTCTGCCAAAGCCTCTGTAGATGAAATCCGAATCATAAACCAGGAAGGTCGTGAAATATACAATCAATTTCATAACCTTCAACAAGGGAATAACCGGATTTCAATGGATATGAATGGGCAACCGTCCGGAATTTACATCCTTCTTATTAAACATCAGGAAAAGGAATTCGTTAAAAAAATTATTATTTTCTGATGATATTCAATGAAAATTAAAAAATATATACTCATACTTGTATCCATTACCACCGGGATATTTTCCCTTGCTCAGCAATTGCCCTCTGGAAATAACCTTAGGATGTCATCCCTTGATTCAATCTATTTGAGTAATATTTCCCCATTAACTTATCCGGAAAAATATAAAGAAAGGGATCTGCCATATAAGCACGACAACTCCATTTTTCCTTACCTCCGCCCTGTGTTCGAACAGGATGGAGCCTGCTGCGGTCAAGCCGCATCCTTAGGGTATAATTTCACTTATGAAATAGACCGGGCACGTGATGTTCCGGCTAACCTGCCCGAAAATCAGTACCCTACGCATTTTGCATGGAATTTTATGAATTGGGGTGCCATCGATTGGCTCAACTGGTGGGAAACAGGCTCCAGTTATTTTCATAGTTTCGAACTATTGAAAGTAGTAGGTTGCCCTACCGTTGAAATGTACGGTGGTATGTCACTGCGTGGCGATTCAACCCACTGGATGACAGGATATGAAAATTATTACCAAAGTATGCATAATCGCATTGAAGGAGTTTATGCTATCGACGTTTCAACTGAAGAAGGATTGTTAATGCTAAAGCAATGGGTTTTCGATCACCTCGACGGGTCGGAAGTTGGTGGTGTTGCAAATTTTTATACCGGTATTAATATTTATTACTTATTACCCACGGGAACACCGGAAGAAAACAAAGCTGTTATTGTCAACTGGTGGCATAGAGCTACCCATGCCCTGACCATTGTTGGCTATAACGATTCCATCAGGTATGACCGTAACTTTGATGGCCGTTATACAAATGATGAAGATATTAATAATGACGGGATAATAGATATGAAAGACTGGGAAATTGGTGGAATAAAATTTGTAAACAGCTATAATACAGACTGGGGAGATGATGGCTTCTGCTATGCCTTGTACAGTACCCTCGCCGAAACTTATGGCGAGGGCGGTATATGGAACAATACAGTTCATGTGATAAAAGCCAGAAGTGATTATGAACCGTTGCTCACCATGAAAGTCATTTTAAAACATTCATCCAGGGATAAAATTAAAGTTACGGCAGGAATATCAACCGATACAACGAATGCTTTTCCCGAATTTGTAATGGACTTCCCTATCGTTAATTACCAGGGAGGAGCCATATACATGCAGGGAGGTGATGAAGAGGATGATAAAACCATTGAAATTGGTTTTGATATAACCCCATTATTGAGTTATATCAATAATGGCACACCTGCCAGGTTCTTTTTTATTGTCAATGAAGAGGACCCATTAGACGTTGGCACAGGAGAAATTATTTATTTCTCTGTTATCGATTATACTGATGGTGTGGATGAAACAATTAATCAGAATGCCCCGGTTCCTTTAAGCGAAAATGATATCACTTCATTATCAATAATTAAAACAATTCAGGCAGAAAAAGTCGTGATCGTTGACAATGCTCTCCCCCCTGCCCAATCAAATGAAATGTACCAACATCAATTTACAGCTACAGGAGGAACCCTTCCCTACAAATGGAAGTTGAAAAGGGAATACCCCTTGAGTTCTCTTGAAGATACATTTCCAATGGTCACACAGGAAAACCTGACTCCGGATATTGAGTACAATATGGTTGCCAAAAACCTGGATTTCTCTTTCCCCTTCTATGGACAGAGCTACGATTCTGTAATTTTACATACAACCGGTTTCCTTATGTTTGATGGCCAAACGTATCCCTGGCCTTATTATAAAGACTTACATCTGCTTTTAACTTGTTCAAGGTCTGTTTCACCTTTCCTTGGCAAAAATTTTATTATTTCCCCTTCGAATAATGATGGCATCTGGTATGAAGGGAATAATGAATATGCAATATTTCGCTGGCAAATCACCGATGAATATCACGAACACTCCTCTTCTTATAACTTTGCTGTAAAACTCTATCCAACAGGACGCGTTGAATTCTATTACAACGATATGATTTACATAGAACCGGTTGCATGGATTGCAGGAATATCTGATGGCGACCAGTTAAACTATACGATATCCGGCCATTATTTTGAGGATGATTTGCCAACACATCAGGCAATATGCTTTTTGCCTCCCGAATTCCCTTTGGGGATGTCAATATCTAATGAAGGTATATTTCAAGGTGACCCGGGCGATCTCAACAAAATATATGACATAACCATAAAGGTTGAAGACGAAAACCACCTCTCCAATATTAAAACCTTTCAGTTGGCTTCAAATTTACATGTTGACTATAATATCATTGCCGGTGATAATAATTTGATTGAAAGGGACGAAACAGTATTTATGGATATATCGCTTATAAACATTGGGTTGCAGCCGCTTCAAAATGGCTTGGTAACCGCGGCCATTTCCGATCCTTATACACTCATGCTGAATGATCAGGCAACGGTTGGGCTTCTGTTACCAGGCGATTCAATAACTATTTACAATGCCATTAGCTTTCAAACATTACAGGATATTCCGGATATGCACCCCATACAGGTTGACTTGTCAATAAACACCGATACAACCATCGTATCAAAAAAGATATTTCTAACAGGCGTAGCTCCAATGCTAAGCCTTGGTGATATCACCATCTATGATGATGATAATGGCATATTAAACCCCGGTGAATCTGCCGAAGTACGTATTAAAGTAAACAATTCCGGACATGCTGATGCCTTTGGTGTAATAAATGAAATTATACCTTCCGGCCCATATATTTCTATTGATCAGGATACTAAATTAGATTATGGAAATATTCAGGCTGGAAGCAATAAAGTATGCACACTCAGGGTTACCGCTAATCAATCTACTCCAAATGGCCATATTGCAAGTTTTAATGCACATATCACTGATTCCTGTGGAAGTAGTTCGTATTTTTCCTTTGAACTCATTGTTGGGGAAACACCTATCCTGATAGTTGACCTGGATGGAAACCTGAATTCAGGGGTTGAAATAAAAAATGCCATTAGTGAAAGAAATATGAATGTTGACTACAAAGTATATCTCCCATACTGGGAATTACACAGATATGATTTAGTTTTTCTATGCCTTGGTGTATTCACACATAATTACGAACTTAGTTTTGCAGAGGGAAACCATTTAGCCAATTACCTGGACAACGGAGGAGAACTTTACATGGAAGGGGGCATGACCTGGTTTCTTGATGATCAAACAGAGGTCCATGGTATGTTTGGTATAGAAGGTAACACAGCAGGGTGGGCATCAGGTATCGACACGCTTGATGGAGTAGCAACAACTTTCACTGAAGATTTATCATTCATCTATTCTGGTGAAAATATCCGATTGGATAACCTTGTACCAATTAACCCATCGTTTCTCATTTTTGCAGACAGGGAAACGGGGTTGGGGTTCGCTGTAGCACAAAATGCTGACACCTATAAAACCATCGGTACTTCGTTTGAGTTTGGGGGGCTGAGTGACAGCACCTATCCCTCAACAAAGAATGAATTGATGTACCGTTATCTTGAGTTTTTTGATATCCACACAAATGTTCTGGCAGCTAACTTCCTGGTGGAATCTGTCAATGTGCTGAAAGGTGATGACGTTCAATTCCAGAATATCTCTTCTGAAAATGCAACAGCATGGAGCTGGGCCTTCCCCGGAGGTTACCCTGCAACTTCAACTCTTCTGGAGCCCATCATCAGATATGATTCAATCGGATCATTTGATGTTTTCCTTACAGTATCAGATGGAATATCATCCAATACACTGATAAAATCCAATTATATCAATGTGAGTTCAGGAATAGGAATTGATAACATTCTCCTGGCCCCAAACGTATCTGTATTTCCAAATCCAACCAATGGTAATGTTATGGTAACTATTCAAGCACCAGGCAAACAACAATACACCATAACCATACTGAATAATCTGGGCCAACAGGTTTACGAAAATCATATTATTGCCAATAATTCCTGGTCTGACATGATTGATTTGCAACAATGTGAAGCAGGGATCTATTATCTTATCCTTTCTAATGAAAGCTGCCAGGTTTCGCGAAAATTGATTTTGCAATAGATTACCGGTGATTAATAGAGTTTCAATAGCTTTTGAAGTGAAGTTCAGGGAGATCCTGGATCAAGTCCAGGA